>JAJECB010000420.1 GCA_022822245.1 Gammaproteobacteria bacterium | reverse complement strand
AATCGGGCGACACGACGGTCCAGTTGCCAGCGTTCGCCGCGCTCGCCAGCCGCCCGTCGTAGCACACGAATCGGTGCAGGGACTCTCCGAAGAGAGACGCCGTGGCGAGGTGGATCGCGTCAAGGGTGCGAAGGTCCGCCGGCTCCATGATCGCCGCACGGGACAGCACCTTGGCGTTGATCCTCACGATCTCGATGCGGGAGAGAACCTCCTTGGCCGTACGCAGGGTTCGGGCTCCATGCGGCATGACTGCCCGAGTGACCTCTACACTGGCGAGTGCACTCGACACCAGCGAGCGCCCGCGGAGATATCGCCGCAACGCGGCAGACTCATTTTCCCGCACCACAAGCTTGACGATGGCCGACGAATCGACGTAGCAGACACGTTCAGCGTTCATCGCTGCGCAGCCGCGCGAGCCGGACGGAAGGCGGCTCCGCCCCGGGAACGAGATCGACAGGCTCGGGAAGATCATCCGCCGAACCGGTTGCTTCATCCAGATCACCCGCTGCGCGAAGCTGGTCCAGCGGAGATGAGTTCGGAATGGGAGTCAGGAGGGCGATCGGACGTCCGCGATCGGTCACCTCGAATGTCTCGCCCGCCGCTACCCGCCTGAGGTAGTCGCTCGCTCGCTGCCGCAATTCGCGGATCCCGATCACATCCATAGTGCTACTTGTAGCACTGTCGTGAGCAAGGATCAACACGCCGAGCGACGAGGCAGGACGGTATGCGTTGTCGCGCGGCTTCTTCACCCGTGCCGGGAGCACGGCCCCCGCGTGGTGGCAGGCCAGGCCGAACACGCAAGCAGCGTCGACACGACGGCCAATTGAACGAGGCGATATCTCATGTCTCGCTCCAATCAGGCCCGGCGATGCGTCCCGTGTCCACCGCGCCGTTGCCGGTTTCACTCAATGAGCATCGTATCCGACAGGGAGGGAAGGAGCGCCGTCCGTCCCTAGAACGGGAGAGGCGCTCCGACCCGGACGGGCCGGAGCGCGCGGGGTGGAGCCGGGGCCGGCGCCTACTCGGGCTGCGGCACGATGCGAAGGTAGGGTCGGGGGGCCTTCCAGCCGCCCGGGAACTTCTCCTTCGCCGCCTCGTCCGAAACCGCGGGCACGATGATGACGTCGTCGCCCTGCTTCCAGTTGACCGGCGTCGCGACCTGGTGCTTCGCGGTGAGCTGCATCGAGTCGAGGACCCTGAGCACCTCGTCGAAGTTGCGCCCGGTGCTCATCGGGTAGGTGAGGCTCAGCTTCACCTTCTTGTCCGGACCCACCACGAACACCGAACGGACCGTCGCGTTGTCGACCGCGGTTCTCCCCTTGGCGCTCCCGCTCGCGTTCGGGTGGATCATGTCGTAGAGCTTCGCGACCGCGAGGTCGTCATCGCCGATGAGGGGATAGTTGACCTTGTGTCCCTGGGTCTCCTCGATGTCCCCGAGCCAGCGATCGTGGTCGTCCGTCGAGTCAACGCTGAGGCCGATGACCTTGCAGTTGCGCTTCGCGAACTCCGCCTCGAGCCCCGCCATGTATCCGAGCTCGGTGGTGCATACGGGGGTGAAGTCCTTGGGGTGAGAGAACAGGATCGCCCAACCGTCGCCGATCCACTCGTGAAAGTCGATCTCGCCGTGGGTGGTGCGGGCGGTGAAGTTGGGCGCTTCGTCGCCGATGCGGATTGCCATGTCGCTTTCCTTCCGGTTGATGGATCGGGCCGGCGGCGGCCGGCCCGTGGGGCGCGCATTGTACCGCCGCCCTTCGCGTTCACGGCGGCCGGACGCGCCCTGGCTGCCTGATGATTTGGAAAGCGACCCGGGACAAATCCTCACGAAGCGGACCGCTTGCGGCCGCTCCCGACCCGGCGCCGTTTCGCGTCCCTCTCGCCGAACCCGGACCGCCTCGCTAGTCGTCGAGGCCGGGAGGAACGCCGGTGTGCCAGTCGGTGGCGCGCTGGTACGCCCGCCCGACGCGGAGCGCGGTCCCCTCCTCGAACCCGCGGCAGACGATCTGGAGCGAGAGGGGCAGCCCACCGCTCGTCCGCCCGTTCGGCACCACGAGCGCGCAGTAGTCGATGAGGTTGAAGGGGCGGGTGAAGATCGCCGCCGTGGTGGACTGGTCGATGTCCGCGACGACCGGCGCGGCGGTTCGGACCCCGGGGGTGAGCAGCGCGTCGACCCCGGCGAGGGCTGCGTCGAACTCGCGCTTGACGGCGGCCCGCTCGCGCTGCACCCGGATGTACTCGCCCGCGGACATGTTTCCCCCCGGGCGGATCCGGGGGCGGATGTCGTCGTCCACCGGGAGGGTGTCGTCGTCGACGTACTCGCCGACCCACGAATGGCCTTCGGCGGCGATGATTCTCCCGACGAGATCGCCCATCGGGACGAACCCCCGCGGAAGCTCCACGTCGACCACGGTGGCCCCGAGCTCCGACAGGAGGGCGAGCGACTCGTCGTAGGCCGCGAGCATGTCCACGTCCACCCCTTCGCGCTCGCTCTCGGGCATCCGGGCGAGACGCATCCCGGCGACCCCGTGGTCGATTCCGAGGCGGGGGTCTCCCCCGTCGGGCACGTTCAGGGTGACGGGGTCGAGCGGGTCGGGGCCTCGAATCAGCCCGTAGAGATCGGCCGCGTCCTCGACCGTCCGGCACATCGGCCCCGGCGTGTCGAGGGTGTGCGCGAGGGGCAGGACCCCGTGGCAGCTCACCCGCCCGAGGGTGACCTTGAGGCCGGTCAGCCCGTTCCAGGAGGAAGGGATCCGTACCGAGCCCCCGGTATCGGTCCCGATGGCCCAGGGCGCGAGCCGCGCGGCTACCGCCACCCCCGAGCCGGAGCTGCTCCCTCCCGGCCCCCGGCGCACCGCGAGGTCCCAGGGGTTCCACGGCGTCCCCATGTGTCGGTTCGTGCCCCACGCGCCCATCGCGAACTCGACGGTCCGGGTCTTGCCGAGCACGATCGCCCCGGCCGCGACGAGGCGGCGCGCGAGGGTCGCGGTGACCGGCGAGATGCGGTTCTCCCAGATCTTCGATCCGCCGGTGGTGACGCGCCCTTCGAGATCGATGATGTCCTTGAGCGCGATCGGCACCCCGTGGAAGCGCCCGACGGCGTGGCCGGCGCGCCGCGCAAGGTCCGCGGCTCGGGCCGCGGCCCGAGCCTCGTCGGCGTAGACCGCGATGAATGCGTCGAGCTTCCCGTTCAGCCGCTCGATCCGGCCGAGCAGCGCCTCGACGAGCTGCTCGGACGTGAGATCGCCCGCGGCCAGTACATCCGCGGCGGCGTTCGCGCTCAGGAACTCGCAGGACGACATGTTCTCTCTCCTCGCATTCGGTAGTGAACGAAGTCCGCCGTGCCACGGGACGCACCGATCGGTTGCGGCGGCTCGGGAAGTTCCGTGTCCCCGCCGGACCCCCGGACCGGATAGACTTGGCCCCAGCGGCCGGACCGGCCCCCTCGCATCGCTACGCCGTGAACCCCGTCAGGCCCGGAAGGGAGCAGCGGCAGCGGCCGGTGCGGGTGCCGGGGTGCGGCTGGTCCGCGCCGCCCTCCTCCCCCCTTCCGGAGCGAAGCCATCGCTCCGTCGGCACGGCCGCGTCAGAGCATGTCGCGGACCGCGTCGCGCTCCTCCTCGAGCTCGGTCCGCGTCGCATCCATCTTCGCCCGCGCGAAGTCGTCGATGGCGAGGTCCGGCACGATCGTGTAGCGGCCGTCGCGCACCGTCACCGGACAGGAGTAGATGAGGCCTTCGCCGATCCCGTAGCTGCCGTCGCTCGGGACGGCCATGCTGAGCCAGTCCCCGTCCGGAGAGCCCCGCACCCAGTCCCGCATGTGCGAGAGCGCGGCGAAGCCGGCCGAAGCCGCGCTCGAGAGCCCCCGCGCCGCGATGATCTCCGCCCCCCGCTGCTGGACCCCGGGAATGAACTCGTCGCGCACCCAGGCTTCGTCCACGAGCTCTCGAGCCGGCCGCCCCCCGACGGCGGCGTGCGCGATGTCGGGGAACTGGGTTGCCGAGTGGTTGCCCCAGATCGTCATCCTCGACACGTCCTCGACGGTGGCCTGCGTTCGGGCCGCGAGCCGTGCAACCGCGCGGTTGTGGTCGAGCCGGGTCATCGCGGTGAACTGCGAGGGGTCGAGGTCCGGGGCGTTCTTCATCGCGATGAGCGCGTTCGTGTTGGCCGGGTTGCCGACCACCAGCACCTTGACGTCGCGCGCCGCGTGCTCGTTGAGGGCCCGCCCCTGCGGGCCGAAGATGCGGCCGTTCTCGGCGAGCAGGTCCTTGCGTTCCATGCCCTTGCCCCGCGGCCGGGCGCCGACGAGGAGGGCGAAGCGGGCATCGCGGAACGCCTCGTTCGGGTCATCGGTGACCACGAAGCCGTGCACGAGCGGATACGCGCAGTCGTCGATCTCCATCACCACGCCCCCGAGGGCGGGCAGCGCGGGCGGGATCTCGAGGAGCTGGAGGATGACCGGCTGGTCCGGTCCCAGCATCTCCCCGGAGGCGATCCGGAAGAGGAGCGAGTACGCGATCTGACCGGCCGCGCCGGTCACCGCGACCCGGACCGGCGCCTTCACGACCGCTCCTCGGCGGGAACGTAGTCGCGCCGGGGGTGCCCGAGATAGAGCTGGCGCGGGCGGCCGATCCGGAAGTCCTCCGCATCGCCCAGCATCTCGTTCCACTGGGTGATCCACCCGACGGTCCGGGCCACCGCGAAGATCACCGTGAACATGTTGAGGGGGAACCCGAGGGCGCTCAGGATGATCCCGGAGTAGAAGTCGACGTTGGGGTATAGGTTGCGCTCGATGAAGTAGTCGTCGCTGCGCGCGATGCGCTCGAGCTCCAGCGCGCTCTCGAACATCGGCTGCTCGCGCTCGGTGCCTTCGAGCTTGCTGAGGAGGTCGTGACAGGCGTTGCGGATGATGGATGCCCGGGGGTCGTAGCTCTTGTACACGCGGTGGCCGAAGCCCATCAGGCGCACCCCGCTCTCCCGATCCTTCACCCGGTCGATGAACCTCGGAATGTCCCCGCGCCCGCCGATCTCGGACAGCATCTGGACCACCGCCTCGTTCGCGCCCCCGTGGGCGGGGCCCCACAGGGTCGCGATACCGGCCGCGATCGCCGCGTAGGGATTGGTCCCGGAGCTCCCGCAGAGGCGCACCGTCGAGGTGCTCGCGTTCTGCTCGTGGTCGGCGTGGAGGATCATCATGAGCTCGAGCGCCCGCGCCGCCACCGGGTCCACCTCGAAGGGCTCCGCGGGCACCCCGAACATCATGCGCATGAAGTTCTCGACGAATCCGTAGGAGTTGTCGGGGTGCATGAAGGGCTGCCCCGCCCCCCACTTGTGGGTGTCCGCCGCGATCGTCGGCATCTTGGCGACGAGCCGGTGGATGCACGCCAGCCGGTGAGCCGGGTCGTTCACGTCGAGGGCGTCGTGATAGAAGCCCGAGAGCGCCCCCACGAGCCCCACCATCATCGCCATCGGGTGGGAGCCGCGCCGGTATCCGGTGATGATCGTGCGCAGCCCCTCGTGGACCATCGTGTGCTTGCGGATGTCGGCCTCGAACTCCTCCCACTCGGCCGCCCCGGGCAGCTCCCCGTAGATGAGGAGGTAGCAGACCTCGAGGAAGCTGCTCTTCTCCGCGAGCTGCTCGATCGGATAGCCGCGGTAGAGCAGGATCCCTTCGTCGCCGTCGATATAGGTGACCCAGCTCCGGCAGGCGGAGGTGGCGCCGTACCCGGGATCGTGGGTGAAGCACCCGATCTCCCTCGGCACCCCGGAGATGTCGATGACCGGGGTGCCGTAGGTGGGCTCGAGTACGGGCAGCTCGGCCGAGCGCCCGGTGTCGTTGTCGGTAAGGGTCAGGGTCTTCGACATGTTCAGGTTCCCTGTCGCGGCGGGCATCGATCCGCACGGCGGCCGGCCGGGCCGGCACGCCTGCCCTTCCGTGGCCCGGGGCCTCCGGACCTCGCGGAATTGCGTTCATGTTCGCACAGGGCGCTCGCGCTTGGGTAGCCATCCCCGAATCCGATCCGGTAGACTGCCGCGCGGCTCCCGCCCCCCACCGCGAACGGTCCGCCATGAGCGAAACCACGCTCTTCGCCGCGAACGCCCCGTTTCTCGAAGACGCCTACCGCCGCTACCGGTCGGATCCCGACGGCTGCGACGCCGCGTGGCGCTCGTTCTTCGCCGAGCTCGACCGCGGCCGCGGCGAACCCGGCCCCAGTCCCGATCCCGGCCCGGCGGGATCGCCCGATCCGGCCGGCTCCCCGGACGACCGCCGCGGGGCCATCCACCGCCTCATCAGCGCCTACCGCTACCGCGGGTTCTGCATCGCGGACGTCGACCCCCTCAACATGCACGAGATCTACGGCCGCCCCGGGGCCCCCGACGTCCACCCGAAGGTGCACGGGTTCACGGAGGCGGACCTCGATCGGAGGTTCACCACCGACTCGCTGTTCGGCCCGCCGGAGCTCACCCTGCGCGAGCTCGTGGACATCCTGCACTCCACCTACTGCACCCACATCGGCACCGAGCTGACCCACCTCACCAGCCCCCGCTCCAAGCGGTGGGTCCAGGAGCGCCTGGAGCGGGCCCGCGGGCGGCCCGCGTTCACCCCCGAGAAGAAGCGCGACCTCCTCGGGTGGGTCATCGCGGCGCGCGGGCTCGAGGAGTTCCTGCACACCCGCTACCCGGGGCAGAAACGGTTCTCGCTCGAGGGGGGCGAGTGCCTCATCCCGCTGCTCGACGAGATCATCCAGCGGGCGGGCGCGCGGACGACCCGCGAGATCGTCATCGGCATGGCCCATCGGGGCCGCCTCAACGTGCTCGTCAACGTCCTCGGAAAACTTCCCGCGGTCCTGTTCGAGGAGTTCGAGGGAAAGATCGAGGAGAGTGCGCGATCGGGCGATGTCAAGTACCACCTCGGCTTCTCCTCGGACATCGAGACCGAGGGCGGGCCGACCCACATCGTGCTCGCGTTCAACCCGTCGCACCTCGAGATCATCAACCCGGTGGTGGAGGGCTCGGTGCGGGCGCGGCAGATGCGGCGCCGGGACACCTCGCGCAACCAGGTTCTGCCGGTCCTCATCCACGGCGACGCCGCGTTCGCGGGCCAGGGAGTGGTTACCGAGACCCTCAACCTGTCGGAGACGCGGGGCTATTCGACCGGCGGGACGGTCCACGTCATCGTCAACAACCTCATCGGCTTCACCAACAGCGATCCCCTCGACTCGCGCTCGAGCAGCTTCTGCACCGACGTCGCGAAGCTGGTGCAGGCGCCCATCTTCCACGTGAACGGGAACGACCCGGAAGCGGTCGCGTTCGTCGCCGCCCTCGCCCTCGACTACCGGATGGAGTTCGGCCACGACGTGGTGATCGACCTCGTGTGCTACCGGCGCCACGGCCACAACGAGGCCGACGAACCGATGGTGACCCAGCCGCTCATGTACGGAAAGATCCGCAAGCAGCCGGGGGTCCACCGCATCTACGCCGAGCGGCTCGAGGGCGAAGGAGTCATCGCCGAGGGTGAAGCGAAGCGCATGTACGACGCCTACCTCGATCGACTGGAGGCGGGCGAGCCGGTGTCGCGGCCGCTCCGGCATGGGCTCAAGATCGACCATCTCGCGAACTGGGACCCCTACCTCGGTCCGGACTGGCGGGCGGAGGCGGAGACCGGCATCCCCGTCGAGGCGGTGGAGGCGATCGGGCTCAAGCTCTGCGAGCAACCCGCGCACTTTCGCCTGCACCGGGTGGTGGAGCGCCTGATGACGGCGCGGCGCGAGATGGCACGGGGCGAACGCCCGGTCGACTGGGGCTTCGCCGAGATGCTCGCCTACGGGTCCCTCCTCCGGGACGGCTACTCGATAAGGATGTCGGGGCAGGACTGCGAGCGCGGGACGTTCGCCCACCGCCACGCCACCGTGCACAACCAGGAAGCCCGCGGCACCTGGCAATCCCTCGCCCATCTCGCCGACGACCAGCCGCCGGTCGAGATCATCAATTCGCTCCTCTCGGAGGAGGCGGTCCTCGGGTTCGAGTACGGCTACAGCTCCTCCGAGCCGGAGGGGCTCGTCATCTGGGAGGCCCAGTTCGGGGACTTCGTGAACAGCGCGCAGGTGGTGATCGACCAGTTCCTGAGCTCCTCGGAAGCGAAGTGGGGACGTTACTCGGGGATCGTGATGCTCCTCCCCCACGGCTACGAGGGGGCCGGCCCCGAGCACTCGTCGGCGCGGCTCGAACGCTTCCTCCAGCTCTGCGCGGAGGACAACCTCCAGGTCTGCGTTCCCACCACCCCGGGCCAGATCTTCCACCTCCTCAGGCGGCAGATGATCCGGCCGTACCGCAAGCCCCTCGTCGTCATGAGCCCGAAGAGCCTGCTGCGGCACCGGCTCGCGGTGTGCGAACGCGAGTCGCTCGCCCCCGGCCACCGGTTCGAGGTGGTGATCGACGACCCGGACGCCCCGCCTCCGGACAGGGTCACCCGCCTCGTACTTTGCGCCGGCAAGCTCTGGTACGACCTCGCGCACAAGCGCCGCGAGCACGATCTCGACCATGTCGCCCTGGTCCGGGTCGAGCAGATCTACCCGTACCCGCGCGAGGAGATCCAGGCGATCCTCGACCGGTACTCGAAGGCGCGAGACGTCATCTGGGCCCAGGAGGAGCCGCGCAACCAGGGCACCTGGTTCTTCATGCTGTCGCGCCGCCACCTCGCGGGGATGATCCGGTCGAACCGCCGTCTCGGCTACGCCGGGCGCGAGTACTCGGCATCGCCCGCGGCGGGCTATCTCGGCCTTCACCTCGAGCAGCAGCGGGCACTCGTCGAATCCGCGCTCGGGCTCGACGAGCTCGCGGCGCTCAAGCAGCGCACGGCCTGAATCGTGCCGCCGACGATCCTCATCCCGGCCCGCGGCCGGATACCATGGCGGGCGGGCGCCCGGGCGGCGCTAACGCCCCCGCGAAGGCATCGCGGGCCATCTTCGGCAGACGAGCCGGCACGACACCGGCGCGGAGTCCTCTCATGCTCGTAGACGTGCGGATCCCCGCTCTCGCCGAATCCGTACCCGACGCGAAGCTCCTCGCCTGGAACTTCCGGACCGGGGACCGGGTCGAGCGTGGAGACGTGCTGATCGAGCTCGAGACCGACAAGGTGGTGCTCGAGGTGCCCGCCCCGCAGAGCGGCACCCTGGCCGAGATCGTGCTCCCCGAGGGGGAGACGGGCCTCAGCGAGCAGCTCATCGCCCGCATCGACACGGCCGGCGACGGGGCGGCGCGCGAGGATGCCGCGCGCTCCGAGCCGGAAGCGGACGCCGCCGGCGGGCCGCAGGGCGCCGCCGCGGCCGCCGCCGGGACGGCAACCGCGCCGCCGATGGGGCCGGCCGCGCGGCACATCGTCGCCGAGCACGGACTCGACCCCGCCGCCATCGAGGGGACCGGCAGGGACGGCCGGATCACGAAGGTGGACGTTCTCCGTCACCTCGAGGCCTCCCCGCCGGCCCGTGCGGAGCCGGCCCCCGAGCCCGAACCGGCCCCCTCCCCCGAATCCCCGCCCGATGCAGGCCCGGGAGCCCGCGGAGAGCGCCGCGAGCCAATGTCCCGTCTTCGCAGCCGCATCGCGGAGCGCCTCCTCGAAGCGCAGCGCACCGCCGCGATCCTCACCACCTTCAACGAGGTCGACATGCAGCCGGTCATGGACCTCCGGCGCCGCTACCGCGAGGACTTCGAGCGCCGGCACGGGGTCCGCCTCGGGTTCATGTCGTTCTTCGTGAAGGCGGCGGTGCAGGCCCTCGGGCGCTTCCCACCCGTCAACGCCTTTATTGACGGGGAGGACATCGTCCACCACGACTATTGCGACATCGGGGTCGCGGTCGGATCCCCGCGAGGGCTCGTGGTTCCGGTGCTCCGCAACGCCGAGAGCCTCTCCTTCGCCGCGATCGAACAGGGGATCGCCCGCTTCGGGGAGCAGGCGCGGGACGGCACGCTCGCCCTCGAGGACCTCGTCGGCGGCACGTTCACCATCTCGAACGGCGGGGTGTTCGGCTCCCTCCTCTCGACCCCCATCCTGAACCCGCCGCAGAGCGCGATCCTCGGCATGCACAAGACCCAGCCCCGCCCCGTCGCCGGCGAGAACGGCGAGGTGGTGGTGCGGCCGATGATGTACCTCGCCCTCTCCTACGACCACCGGATCATCGACGGGCGCGAGGCGGTGCAGTTCCTGGTGACGATCAAGGAAGCGGTGGAAGATCCGGCTCGCCTGCTCCTCGAGGTCTGACTCCCGCATGCCTGCCCGAAAGGACTCCCCGGACGATGCGGCCACGTTCGACGTGGCCGTCGTCGGCGCCGGCCCCGGCGGCTACTTCGCCGCGATCCGCTGCGCCCAGCTTGGGTTGCGAACCGTCTGCATTGACAAGTGGACCGACGCACGCGGCCGCCCCGCACTCGGGGGGACCTGCCTCAACGTCGGGTGCATCCCGTCGAAGGCCCTCCTCGACTCGTCGCACCACTTTCACAACCTGGCACATCTCCTTCCCGGCCATGGGATTTCCGTGGAGGGCGCACGGGTCGACGTGGCCGCGATGCAGGCCCGGAAGGACCGCGTGGTGGGCTCGCTCGGCCGCGGGGTCGCGGGCCTCCTCAAGAAGAACCGTGTCGAGCTCGTCACCGGCACGGCCCGCCTGACCGGGGACGGCGCGGTCGAGGTGGCGGGCGCCGCGCCGCGCACCCTCCACCCCCGGCACGTGATCCTCGCCGCAGGCTCGGTGCCGTCCGCCATTGCCGCGGCTCCGACGGACGGGGAGCGCATCGTGGACTCCGAGGGCGCCCTCGCCTTCGAGGAGACGCCGGCGCGCCTCGCGGTCATCGGGGCCGGGGTCATCGGCCTCGAGCTCGGGAGCGTCTGGAACCGCCTCGGCTCCGAGGTGGTGCTCCTCGAGGCGCTCGAGGACTTCCTCCCCGCCGCGGACCGGGAGGTCGCGAAGCAAGCCCTTCGGATCTTCCGCCGCCAGGGCCTCGACATCCGCCTTGGGCAAAGGGTCACCGGCTGCGAGGCCCGCGACGAGGCGGTGTCCGTGCACTTCGAGGATGCGAAGGGAGCCCACCGGATCGAGGTGGACCGGCTCGTGGTCGCGGTCGGGCGCCGGCCCGTCACCGAGGGGCTCGGCCTCGAGGAGGCGGGCGTCGAGCGGGACGAACGGGGGTTCGTGCGGGTGGACGAGTTCGGCCGTACGAATCGCGAGAACGTCTGGGCGGTCGGCGACTGCACGGCGGGGCCCATGCTCGCCCACCGGGCTTCGGAGGACGGGGTCGCGGTCGCGGAGCGCATCGCGGGCCAGAAGAGCCGGATCGACCACCGCACCGTGCCGTGGGTGATCTACACCCACCCGGAGATCGCGTGGGTCGGCCGGACCGAGGCCGAGCTCGACGAGGCGGGCATCGCGTGGCGCGCGGGGAAGTTTCCGTTCGCCGCCTCAGGGCGCGCCCTCGCGGCGGGCGAGACGGAGGGGTTCGTCAAGGTCGTCTCCGACGAGGAGACGGACGAGATTCTCGGCGTTCACATCTTCGGCGCGCAGGCGTCGGAGCTGGTCTCCGAGGCGGTCACCGCCATGGAGCTCCAGGCGAGCGCCGAAGACCTCGCCCGCACCATCCACGCCCATCCGACCCTCGCCGAAGGTCTCCACGAGGCGGCCCTCGCGGTGGACGAGCGCGCCATCCACCTGTGACCCGCGCCATTGCATTCGACCGGGGGCGACGGCCCCCTCCCTCACCCGACAGGAACTCCGACGATGACGACTGCCAACGGCTCCGCCTCCCCCTCGACCCTCTCCGTCCACGGACGCGAGCTCGAGATCTTCCGGCTCGACGCGGCGGGGGGCGAGTTCGCGAGCCTCCCCTACTCGCTCAAGATCCTCCTCGAGAACCTCTGCCGGCACGAGGACGGGGTGAACGTCACCCGGGCCGACATCGAGGCGCTCGCGAACTGGGACCCGGCCGCCGAGCCGTCGGCCGAGATCGTGTTCACCCCGGCGCGGGTGCTCCTCCAGGACTTCACCGGCGTGCCGGCCGTCGTCGACCTCGCCGCGATGCGTGACGCGGTGCGGGCACTCGGGGGGGAGGCGAGCCGGGTGAACCCCCACGCCCCCGCCGAGCTCGTGATCGACCACAGCCTCCAGGTGGACCGCCACGCGCGGCCCGACGCCCCCGATCTCAACGCCCGGATCGAGTTCGCCCGGAACCGGGAGCGGTACCAGTTCCTGAGATGGGGCCAGAACGCCTTCTCCAACCTCCAGGTCGTTCCCCCCGACACCGGCATCGTGCACCAGATCAACCTCGAGTACCTCGCTCGGGTGGTCTTCGACCGGTCTCCGGACGGCGCTCCGCGCGCCTTTCCGGACACGGTGGTCGGGACCGATTCGCACACCACGATGATCAACGGCCTCGGCGTGCTCGGATGGGGCGTCGGCGGCATCGAGGCGGAGGCGGCGATGCTCGGTCAGCCCATTCCGCTGCTCATCCCGCGGGTAGTCGGCTTCCGGCTGGAAGGACGGCTCCCCGAGGGCGCCACCGCGACCGATCTCGTCCTCACCGTGGTCGAGATGCTGCGTGCCCATGGGGTGGTGGGAAAGTTCGTGGAGTTCTGGGGCAGCGGCCTCGACGAGCTTCCGGTGGCGGACCGGGCCACCATCGCCAACATGGCCCCCGAGTACGGGGCGACTTGCGGAATGTTCCCGATCGACGCGGAAACGATCCGCTATCTCGAGCTGAGCGGACGTGACCCCGAGCAGATTGCGCTCGTCGAAGCCTACGCTCGCGCCCAGGGGATGTTCCGCGACGCGGGCACCGTTTCCGCCGCCCGCTACAGCGAGGCCCTGGAGCTCGACATGGGCACCGTGCGCCCGTGCATCGCGGGTCCCCGGCGCCCGCAGGACCGGATCCCCCTCGACGATGCGAAGTCCACCGTCCGCGCCGCGATCGACGGCGCCCGGGGCGACGGGGACGGAGGGCGGGCCGGCATCGAGCTCGACTCGGGCCCCTGCGAGCTCGTGGACGGAGCCGTCGCCATCGCCGCGATCACTTCCTGCACCAACACCTCCAACCCCGCCGTCATGCTGGGGGCGGGCCTCCTCGCCGAGCGCGCCCGCGCCCGCGGCCTCGCCGTCAAGCCGTGGGTCAAGACGAGCCTTGCCCCGGGGTCGCTGGTGGTGAAGAGCTACCTCGAGAAGGCCGGGGTGCTGACGAGCCTCGAGTCGCTCGGCTTCCACGTGGTGGGCTACGGGTGCACTACCTGCATCGGGAACTCGGGGCCGCTTCCCGCCGCCGTCAGCGAGGGCATCGCGGCGGGCGACGTGATCGCGTGCTCCGTGCTCTCCGGAAACCGCAACTTCGAAGGCCGGGTGCACCCCGAGGTGCGGATGAACTTCCTCGCCTCCCCGCCCCTGGTGGTGGCCTACGCGATCGCGGGAACGACGCTCGTCGACTTCGAGAACGATCCCCTCGGCACCGATCCGGAGGGCCGGCCCGTCTACCTCCGTGACATCTGGCCGAGCCAGAAGGACATCCAGGAAGCGATCGCCGCCTCGATCGACTCGGACATGTTCCGTTCCCGGTACGCGGACGTGTACCGCGGCGACGAGCGCTGGCGGGGCATGGAGGTCACCGCCTCGGAGGGGTACGAGTGGAGCGACGACTCCACCTACGTCCGCAATCCCCCGTACTTCGCGGGGATGACCGCGGAACCGCCCGGGTTCGGCGAGATCGAGGGGGCGCGGGTTCTCGTCAAGCTCGGCGACAGCGTGACCACCGACCACATCTCGCCCGCGGGCTCCTTCAAGGAGGACAGCCCGGCGGGCCGCTACTTGGTGGAGCTCGGGGTGTCGCCGGCCGAGTTCAACTCGTACGGGGCGCGGCGCGGCAACCACGAGGTGATGATGCGGGGAACGTTCGCGAACATCCGGCTGCGCAACCACCTCGCTCCCGGAACCGAGGGAAGCTGGACCACCCACCTCCCGTCCGGGGAGCGGATATCGATCTTCGACGCCGCGATGCGCTACCGGGCCGCGAACACGCCCCTCATCGTGATCGCGGGCGCCGAGTACGGCTCCGGTTCCTCACGCGACTGGGCGGCCAAGGGCCCCGCCCTGCTCGGGGTCCGTGCCGTGCTCGTGGAGAGCATCGAGCGCATCCACCGCTCGAACCTCATCGGCATGGGGGTCCTGCCGCTCCAGTTCCGGGAGGGAGAGAACGCCGAATCCCTCGCCCTCGACGGCACCGAGATCTTCTCCATCGAGGGGCTCGAACCGGGGGCGCGGGCGGTCACCGTCGTGGCGGCGCCGGCGGACGGGGGCGAGCCAAAGCGGTTTGCCGTCCGGGTCCGCATCGACACCCCCAAGGAATGGGACTACTTCGGGCACGGCGGGATCCTCCAGTACGTCATTCGGCAGCTCGCGGCGTGACGGTCGCGGGAGCGGGCGGCACCGGCTGATGGAGCTCTCTCCGCTCACCGCGATCTCGCCGCTCGACGGGCGCTACGGAGCCCAGGCGGCGGAGCTCCGCCCGTGGTTCAGCGAGCTCGCCCTCATCCGGGCGCGGGTCCGGGTCGAGGCCGCGTGGCTCGCCCGGCTCGCGGCGGAGCCCGGCGTAGGGCCGGATCCGGAGGCGGACGCCCTCGCGTGCCTCGAGGCCGCCGCGGACGGGTTCTCCGAAGCGGACGCGCTCGCGGTGAAGGCGATCGAGCGCACCACCAACCACGACGTCAAGGCGGTCGAGTACTTCCTCCGGGAACGGCTCGCGTCTTGGCCGCAAGTCGCGGAGTTCACCCACTTCGCCTGCACCTCCGAGGACATCAACAACCTCGCGTGGGCGACCCTCGTTCAAGGGGCGCGGGGCGAGGTGCTCCTCCCCGCGATCGACTCGCTCATCGCATCGCTCCGGACCCTCGCCCACGCTTGCGCGGACGCTCCGATGCTCGCCCGCACCCACGGCCAGCCCGCCTCCCCGACGACCATGGGCAAGGAGATCGCGAACGTGATCGCGCGCCTCGACCGGCAGCGCGAGCAGATCACCGCTCAACCCATCCTCGCCAAGATGAACGGGGCGACCGGCAACTACAACGCCCACCTCGCGGCGTACCCGGACGCGGACTGGCCCGCAATCGGCCGGCGATTCGTCGAGGGGCTCGGGCTCGAGTGGAATCCGCACACCACCCAGATCGAGCCCCACGACTGGCTCGCGGAGCTCTTCGGCGCGGTCGCGCGGCTCAACACGGTGCTCGTCGACTTCGCCCGCGACGCGTGGGGCTACATCTCCCTCGGCTACTTCCGGAGCCGGGCGGCGGCGGGCGAGGTCGGCTCGTCCACCATGCCCCACAAGGTGAACCCCATCGACTTCGAGAACGCGGAGGGCAACCTCGGGCTCGCGAACGCCCTCCTCGACCACCTCGCCCGGAAGCTCCCCGTCTCGCGCTGGCAGCGCGATCTGAGCGACTCGACGGCGCTTCGCAACCTCGGGGTCGCTCTCGGGTACAGCCTGGTCGGATGGAAGTCGATCAAGCGCGGCCTCGCGCGGATCGAGATCGATCGGGCGGTGCTCGACGCGGATCTCGAGCGCCATCCCGAGGTGCTCGCCGAGGCGATCCAGACCGTCATGCGCCGGCACGGCGCGGCCGGGGCCTACGAGGAGCTGATGGCCCTGACGCGGGGCCGGGCGGTCACCGCCGACGACCTCCGGGCCTTCGTCCTGGGGCTCGACATGCCGGCGGAGGAGAAGGCGCGCCTCGCCTCCCTTCGTCCCGCCGACTACACCGGCCTCGCGGCCCGCCTCGCCCGCGAGATCTGACGGCCCGGATTACCAGGACTATCACTAGGGGACGACGATGAGTGCTATGCGAGGCATCCGGATGAAGAACCCGGCCCATCCGGGCGGGTTCGTGAAGAGCGAGATTGTCGAGGCGCTTGGCTTGTCGGTGACCAGAGCGGCACAGGTGCTGGGTGTCACGCGCCCGGCGTTGTCCGCGCTGCTCAACGAGCGCGCGGGTCTTTCGCCGGAAATGGCGCTCAGGATCGAGAAGGCATTCGGCGTGTCCATGGAGACGTTGATGCGAATGCAGACGAGCTACGACATCGCCCGGACTCGCGAGCGGGAAGCCGATATCAAGCTCGCTCGGTTCGTGGAGCAGAACGCGTGAACGTCAAACCCCATTGCCTCGGGCGTGCGCGCATGACCCCGCGACCCAGGACGAGGCGCGCCGTTGCTGGCGTCCCTCACTGGTCGGTCTCCTCCGCCGCCACCCACCAGTACGGGTCCACCCGGGTGTCCGGGCCGTACTCGCCGATCGGGGGCCCCCACTCCGCCGCGCTGCCTCCCCAGTAACGTCCCGAGTGATCGCCGGGCCGAGGGAACGAAGGCGGCCACCCGTACGCTCCCCAGGGCGGACAGGCCGGCATTCCGGGGCACGGGACCGGCCCGGCCGCGTATGGAGCTGCCGGGTACCCGGGGTGCGGAGCGAAGCCGCCGGCCGCGGGCCTCGTTGCACCGCCCGGTGGCAGGGCAACCGCGGCAGCGCCGGAAACCTCGCCGGCGGCGAGCGCGCTCGGCGGCTCCCCGGCTTCGGAGCCGACCCCGCCGGTCTCGGCGAATTGAAACACCGCGACCAGAACGACCACGAGAAGAAGCGGCCCCCAGAGCCAAACCACTCGGCCAGATTCGTCCGCCATCCCCGCGTCATCCGCTCCCGAAGAGGAGGGAGATTCTATACGCGGCCGGGACCCGGCCGAACCGGGAACGAATCGTCACCACGGGTCGCGCGGCCGAGGGGCCTTGGAGCCTGCATGGGGATCCGCGGTCCGCGCGATCCCGGCTTCGCCCTTGCATCCGGGGCTCGGGATGTGCCATGATCCGCATTCCGGTGCGGGGTGGAGCAGGCTGGCAGCTCGTCGGGCTCATAACCCGAAGGTCGGAGGTTCAAATCCTCCCCCCGCTACCAAATCCAGGCCGGCATCCCCGACGAGGGGATGCCGGCCTCTGCATTTCCGCCCCCGATTCTCGCTCATCCCCGGCCTGCGCGGAAATCCCTGCGCAGCGTGGTCCGGATCTCGCCCCGCACACATTGGGGCGTAGGGTCGGTATTGATGTCGGACGCGAGCCAGCGCACGCCGACGAAAGAGAGCGTTTGCGCGGGACTCTTGCCGACAATCCAGAGGAGCACCCGGCCGGTCAGGCGTCATGAAGATGACTGCCGACAGCCGCCTCGCCGGAACGCGACCCGGAACGGGATGCAATCTGGCAGGCGTTCTCGGGGCTTGCCCTGCTGCCGCCGGGGGTGGCCGGGTTCGGGTATGCTGGCCCGGAAGAAACGACGATTCTTCCCGGTTGGCAGGAGGAGTCCCGCCATGATCTCGCGCCGTCGCTTTCTCGCAACCTCGGCCGCCGCCGCGTTGCTGCCCTCGGCGGCCCGCGCCGCCGGCGCGCCGATGCCGATCTTCGACGCCCATGTCCATTTCAGCCACGACGCGGCCGAGCGGTTTTCCGCCGGCGAAGCGGTCGCCATTCTGGAGCGGGCGGGGCTCAAGCGGGCGCTCGTGTCGAGCTCGGGTGACGCCGGCACCCGGGCACTCCACGCCGCCGCGCCGGATCTGGTCCTGCCGAGCCTTCGCCCCTACCGTCGGCGCGGCGAGATCGGGAGCTGGGTCGACGATCCGTCGGTGATCGACTTCCTCGAGGATCGCGTGGAGCGCTTCAAGTGGGTCGCGGTCGGCGAGTTCCACCTCTTCACCGGGCAGACCGACAAGGCCGTGCCGCGGCGCATGATCGAGCTCGCGCGGGAGCACAATCTCCTCCTCCACGCCCACTCGGACGCCGGTGCGGTCGACGCGATCTTCGCCCAATGGCCGGAGGCGCGGGTGCTGTGGGCCCATGCCGGCTTCGTCGGCCCGGATACCGTCGGCCCGATGCTCGCGAAGCACGCGAACCTGTGGACCGACCTGGCGTTTCGCAGCGAACACGCCTACGGCGGCCGGGTCGACGAGGACTGGCGGAGCCTCTTCACCGCCTTCCCGGACCGCGTCATGGTCGGCACCGACACCTTCACGCCGGAGCGCTGGCACTACGTCGTCGAGCACGCCGAATGGACCCGGCGATGGCTGGCCGACCTGCCCCCCGACCTGGCCGAGAAGATCGCCTGGCGCAACGGCGAGGCGATGATCCGGCCGCACCTCGCGCAACTGCGGTAGGCAGCCGCGATGGCCGGGCGGCGCCTCGGCGGACCGGCGCTGGCCGCCGCGCTGGCGCTCCTCCTCGCGGCCGGCCAAGCGGCGGCCTGCGCCCGTCCGCAGGGTTGGACCGGCGGCGCGAGAATTGCCGGCGAGCTATGGACCGCATGGTGGCGATCGGAACCCGCCTCCCTCCCGGTCAGCGAGCATTTTTCCATCCGTTTTCATCTCTGCGGGCCGCCGGTCGACCGGGTCCGGGTACGCGGCTGGATGCCGGACCACCGGCACGGCATGAACTACCGGCCCGCGGTGACCCTGAACGGCCTGTCCGGAACGGCCGAGGGCCTGCTGTTCCACATGCCGGGGCGCTGGCAGCTCATTCTGGAGGTCCGCGGCGCGGCGGGCCGGGAGAAGTTGATCGCCGAAACGGTGCTTCAGTGACGCCCCGCCGCTCCGGCGCGTCCATCGCCACCCGGCTGTCGGCGTTTTCGATTCTGTTCTGCATGCTTTCCGGCATCGCCACGCCGGCGCCGGCGCTCGACTTCACCCCCGAGGAAAAGCGCCGGATCCTCCGTCACGGGCCGTGGCCGCCGGCCTCGCAGCCCGATCCGAGCAACCGGGTTTCCGGCCAACCGGCCGCCATCGCCTTCGGCCGGACGCTGTTCTTCGAGCCGCGCCTGTCGCTCTCCGGCGCGGTCTCCTGCGCGACCTGCCACCGTCCGGACCGGGCCTTCACCGACGGCCTGGCGCGAAGCCGCGGGCACCGAACCGTCGACCGCAACGCGCCGAGCGTCGTCAACCTGCGCTTCAACCGATGGTTCGGCTGGGACGGAGCGCAGGACTCGCTGTGGGCGCAGAACCTCCGGCCCCTGCTCGACCGACGCGAAATGGGGGTCGGCCCCGGCGGTGCGGCGCGGCTGGTTCGCTCCGACCGGGAGCTTGCCTTCGGCTACCGGCGCGCGTTCGGCGAACCGCCCGGCGCGGACGACGAACGGGTATTCGTCGATGTTGGCAAGGCCCTCGCCGCGTTCCTCGAGACCCGGGTCACCGGCCGCACGCCGTTCGATGACTTCCGCGACGCCCTGGCGCAGGGCGATGCGGCCGGCCGGGCCCGCTATCCCCTCGCCGCCGCGAGGGGCCTTCGCCTCTTCGTCGGCCGGGGAAACTGCGCCTTCTGCCATTTCGGCCCGGCCTTCACCAACGGCGAGTTCGCCGATGCCGGCGTGCC
>JAJECB010000213.1 GCA_022822245.1 Gammaproteobacteria bacterium | reverse complement strand
GACCAGGGGATCGAGGAACCCGGCCGCGAGGCTTTCTATGAGGCCAATGATGAGGCCCGCGACGATCGCGCCGATGATGCTGTCGAGCCCGCCGAGGATCACCACCGGGAACACCTTGAGGCCGATGAGGGCGAGCTGGGTGTCGACGCCGCTCGCGTTCCCCCAGAACACGCCCCCGACGAGGGCGACCACCCCGGCGATGGCCCACGCGATGCCGAAGAAGGTCTTGACGTTGATCCCCATGGCGAGGGAGACCTGCTGGTCGTCGGCGATGGCGCGGAGCGCGATTCCGTACCGGCTCTTGATGAAGAACCATCCCACGGCGGCGAACCCGATGCCGGAGCAGACGGCCGCGACGAGCTCGATCCGGTTCAGCAGCAGGTCGCCGATGAAGATGGGATAGTCGTCGATGGGGAGGGGAACCGACCGGGTCTCCACCCCGAAGAGGAGCTGCGCCGTCCCCTGCAGGAACGAGGCGAGCCCGATGGTGGCCATGATGACCGCGACCACCGGCCGGCCGATGAGATGGCGCAGCACCGCCCACTCCACGAGCAGACCGACCAGCACCATGACCACGAGGGCGAGGAACGCCGCGACCACGATGTTGAAGTCCATCGAGAGGATCCAGAACGCGATGACGTAGCCCGCGAACATCACGAACTCGCCCTGGGCGAAGTTGATGACCTGGGAAGCCTTGTAGATGAGCACGAATCCGAGGGCCACGATCGAGTAGAGCGACCCGATGAGCAGTCCGTTCAGCATGAGCTCGACGTAGTACACGCTGTTCTCCTCTTTGCGCCCGCGGGCGGCGCGATACCGCGCCCCCCACGGCGTGGGCGCGCCCTCAGTCGGCCGCCGCCCGCATGTCCCCGTTCGCTGCGGCGTCCATGTCCATCACTCGCAGGTCCGCGTGGATGGACCCGGTGGACCCGTCTTCGTACGTGACCGTGATGTCGGTCTCCACGCGGCCGAGGTCGCTGTACAGGGCCTCGATGATCGCCCCGTAGCGCTCGGCGATGACCCCCCGGCGGATCTTCCGGGTGCGGGTGATCTCCCCGTCGTCCGCGTCGAGCTCCTTGTTGAGGATGAGGAAGCGCCGGATCCGGGCCCCCGCGAGCGCGCTGTCCGCCGCGAGGCTCCGGTTGATCCGGTCCACCTCGCCGTGGATGAGGTCGTACACCTCGTCCTTCTGCGAGAGGTCCTGGTAGCCGGAGTACGCAACTCCCCGGCGCTCCGCCCAGTTCTCCATCGCCTCGAGGTCGATGTTGATGATCGCCGCGACGTAGTCGCAGTCCTTCCCGAGGGTCACCGCCTCCTTGATGTAGGGCGAGAACTTGAGCTTGTTCTCGAGGAACTGGGGCGCGAACATCGTCCCGTCGTTGAGATGGCTCACGTCCTTCGCCCGGTCGATGACCCGCAGGTGCCCCCGGTCGTCGACGAAGCCGGCGTCTCCGGTCGCGAGCCACCCGTCCTCGTCGAGGGTCTCCCCGGTCGCCTTGTCGTTCTTGAAGTAGCCGTGGAACATCTGCGGCCCGCGGAGCTGGATCTCGCCCGTATCGGAGATGCGGATCTCGGTCGACGCGAGCGGGCGCCCCACCGTCTCGGAGTTCGCCTCCCCGTCAGGCTGGTAGACGCAGGCCGACGAGCTCTCCGTCATGCCGTAGAGCTGCTTGAGGTTGATTCCCATCGCGCGGATGAAGTCGAAGGTGTCGGGGCCGAGGGGGGCGCCGCCGGTATAGGCCCGCCGTACCCGGGTCATGCCGAGGAGGTCGCGGAGCGGCCGGCGCACGAGCCACTCGCCCACCGTGTTCAGGGCGGCGAGGCCCGCGGGCACCGGGTCGCCCGCCTGTCGCATCCGTTCCACGCGCACCGCGACGTCCATGAACCGCCGGTAGAGCCCGCGCTTCAGCCAGTCGGCCTCGTCCATCAGGACCTGGATGCGGGTCAGCATCGCCTCCCAGTAGGCGGGCGGCCCGACCATCACGGTAACCCCGATCTCGCGGAAGTCCCGCCGCGTGGTCTCGCGGTTCTCCGGGCAGTTGATGGTGAGGCCGAAGCAGATCGCGGCCGCCACCGACAGCCACGAGTCGCCCACCCACGCCATCGGCAGGTAGGCGATGAGCTCGTCCCCGGTCCGCCAGTCCTCGGCGACTCTCGATTCCTCGACGGAGGAGAGCAGGTTGTCGTTGGTGAGCATCGCCCCCTTGGGCGCGCCGGTGGTCCCCGACGTGTAGCAGAGCATCGCGGTGTCCGCCCCCTTGCCCGCCGCGAGCTCGCGGTCGAAGAAGTCGGGGTGCTCGCGCCCGAACTCGTCGCCCATCGCCTGAACGTCGGGAAAGGACGCGAGCCACGGGTCGTCCACGAGCTCGAGCCCCCGCGGGTCGTCGAACACCACCTTCTCCACGTTCCCGAGCCGGTCCCGGATCTCGAAGAGCTTGTCCACCTGCTCCTCGTTCTCGGCCACGATGAACCTCGTCTCCGCGTGCTCCAGCACGTAGCCGAGTTCGGTGGCGATGGAGTCCTGGTAGACCGCGAGGGAGATGCCGCCGATCGACTGCGCGGCGATCTGGGCGAAGTACAGGCGCCGGCGGTTGTCGCCGATGACCGCGAGCTTGTCGCCGCGCCGGAACCCGAGCTTCGCGAGCCCGAGGGAGAACCGGCGGACCTCGTCCGCGTATTCGGCCCAGGTCACCGTCTGCCAGATGCCGTATTCCTTCTCGCGCATCGCGTCGCGGCCGGCGAGCGGGCCGCGGCCGTGCGCCTGGAGGATCTTGGCCAGGGTGTCGTCGGTCATGCTTCGCTCCGATCGCGCGAGATCGCGTGCTCCTTGCCGAGGTACGCCTCGATGACCACCTCGTCGTTGCGCACGTGGTCGGGCGTCCCTTCCGAGATCTTCCTCCCCTGGTCGAGGACGATGATCTGGTCGGAAATGTCCATGACCACCCCCATGTCGTGCTCGATGAGGACGACGGCCGTGTCCGACATCTCCACCACGTCGAGCACGTAGCGGCAGATCGACTCCTTCTCCTCGAGGTTCATGCCTCCCATCGGTTCGTCGAGGAGCAGCACCCTGGGGTCCGCGGCGAGGGCGCGGCCGAGCTCCACCCGCTTCTGGAGGCCAAGGGGGAGGCTCCCCGCCGGAGCGGTGCGGATGTCGGTGATGTTGAGGAAGTCGATGACCTCCTCCGCGCGGCGCCGGTGCTCGATCTCCTCGCGCCGGGCCGGGCCCCAGAACACCCCGCACTTGAGCACGCCGCTCTTCATCAGCATGTTGCGGCCGAGGAGGATGTTGTCGAGGACCGACATTCCGGCGAAGAGGGCCACGTTCTGGAACGTGCGGGCGATCCCGTGCCGGGCGACCTCGAAGGCCCGGCGGCCGGTAATGTCCGTTCCGTTGAGCAGGACTCTCCCCTCGTCGGGGGGATAGACCCCGCTCACGACGTTGATGAGGGTGGTCTTGCCCGCTCCGTTGGGGCCGATGATGGCGAGGATCTTCTTCGACTCCGCGGTCAGGGTCGCCTCGCTCAGGGCGAGCACGCCGCCGAAGGACTTTGCGGTGTCGATGACTTCGAGACGATTGCTCATCCGTTCCGGCCCGGTGCACGGGGCAAGGGCGCCCGGCTCGAAGTGCCGGGCGGCGGAACCTTTTACCGCGCTTCGGATGGCGGGTCAAACATCGAGGGCCGGGCCGGGGCGAGGCCGGGCCCATGCCGGGTCTCGCCGGTTTGCGTCGGGCCGCCGCCGGATGCCCGCGCGGCGGCGCCGGCACCCCCGGACTGCGGCCCCGGAGGCCGGGGCCGGGCCGGAAACGCATACCGTGCCATGAGGCAAGGACGGGCATCGATGATCCGGCCTGCGCGCCCGGCCGGCCGGAGCGTGTCGGGGACGGAGCCGCCCGACTATAATCGTCCACCGTCGACCGAGCGCCTGTTCCACCGCGGGGTTCACCATGCCATCCGCCGCCGCGCGAGAGCTCCAGGAGACCCGTCCGAGCCTGGCCGTCGAGCTGTGCGGCCTCACCCTCTCTTCCCCGGTCGTCCTCCTTTCCGGGTGCGTGGGGTTCGGTGAGGAGTACACCCGGGTCGACGGCTTCAGCAACCGCGATGCGGGCGCCGTCTGCCTCAAGGGCACGACCCTCGAGCCCCGGCTCGGCAATCCGCCGCACCGCGTGTTCGAGACCCCGTGCGGGATGCTGAACTCCATCGGTCTCCAGAACCCGGGGAGCCGCGAGGTGATCGACCGGATCCTTCCGGCCCTCGACTTCGGGGAGACCCGCTTCTTCGCCAACATCGCGGGCGCTTCCGTCGGCGAGTACGAGGAGCTGGCGCGCCGCTTCGACGATTCCCCGGTGGACGCCATCGAGATCAACATCTCGTGTCCCAACGTGGAGGAGGGCGGCCTCATCTTCGGGAACGACCCGATCATGTCCGCCCGGGTGGTGGAAGCGTGCCGGCGCGCGACCGCGAAGCCGCTCTTCACCAAGCTCTCGCCGAACCAGACCGACGTCGCGGAGAACGCGCGCCTTTGCATCGAAGCGGGGACGGACGGTCTCGCGGTCGTCAACACCTTCGTCGGGATGGCGATCGACATCGATACCGGGCGGCCGGTCATCGGTGCGGTCCGGGCCGGACTGTCCGGCCCGGCGATCAAGCCGCTCGCCCTTCACCTCGTGTACCAGGTGCACCGGGTCGCCGCCCCGCACGGAGTTCCGATCATCGGCCAGGGGGGCATCGCGAGCCCCGAGGACGCCATCGAGTTCCTGCTCGCGGGGGCGAGCGCGGTCGGGATCGGGACCGCCCTCTTCTACGACCCCGTTGTCTGTCGCCGGGTGAACGAGGGGCTCGGGGAGTGGCTCCTCCGGCGCGGTGTCGGCGGGGTGGCGGAGGCCACGCGGTCGGTGCGCGTGGCGGCGACCGCCGGTGGGGGAGGATGAGCCGCATGATCGCCCGCGCTCTTTCCGGTTGGCAATAGGGCCGGCCCGCGGTTCGTGTGCCGGAGCGCGGCCCGGACGATGGACACGGTGGAGCGATTCGAAGCCATGCTGGCCGCGGGGCGGGAGAGCCCCATGCTGCGCCTCACCCTGGGAACGGAGTACCTCAAGCGCGACGACGCCGACGCCGCCATGCGCCATCTCACGCGTGCCGTCGAGCTCGACCCCGACTACTCCGCGGCCTGGCAGCACCTCGGGCGCGCCTTCGAACGGGCATCGCGGCCGGAGGAGGCCGCGTCCGCGTGGCGGAGCGGGATCGACGCGGCGGACCGCCGGGGGGACGCGCAGGCGGCCAGGGTGATGGGGGTGTGGCTGCGTCGGCTCGAACGACGCTCGGCAGCGGCGGAGCCCCCGCCGGCCGAGGGGTCGTGATCCCGGCCGGGTTCCCGCGGGCCGGCGCGCGCGCCCGCCGTGCCGGGGTATGGCGCGCCTTCCGGACGTGATACAAGGCAGCGTGATCGAACCCGGCGGAGCGACGTGGCGGGCGGATGGTCGAAGTAGAGAATCTTGAGCACGGGTTCGGCGGGCAGACGGTGCTCGACCTGCCGTCCTGGCGGGTCGGGGACGGCGAGCACTGCCTCGTCGTCGGTCGATCCGGCTCCGGCAAGAGCACCCTGCTGCATCTGCTCGCGGGGCTCGCGACGCCCCGCGCGGGGAAGGTCCGGGTGGGCGGGCAGAACCTCTCTGCCCTTTCGCCCTCCGCCCGCGACCGCTTCCGGGGGCGTTCCATCGGGCTGCTGCTCCAGACCTTTCACCTTCTCGACACCATGAGCGTGATCGACAACGTGCGCCTCGCCCGCCGCCTTGCGGGCCTGCCCGAGGACCGGGCGCGTTGCCGGGAGGTGCTCGAGGACCTCGGGGTGGGGGAGCTCGCCCGTGCCCGCCCCTCCACCCTTTCGCACGGGCAGGCGCAGCGGGTCGCACTTGCCCGGGCGGTAGTCAACCGGCCGGGGGTCATCCTCGCCGACGAGCCGACCTCGAGCCTCGACGACGGGAGCTGCGAGCGGGTCGCGGCCCTCATCGAGGCGGAGGCCGCCCGGCACGACGCCACCCTCATCGTGGCGACCCACGACTCGCGCCTGCGCGGCCGCTTCGAGCGCAGCCTCTCGCTAGACCGCATATCTCACCAACTTTCGTCGCGAGGGCGTCAAGATGCCGCTGTGACAAGGCGCACGGACCGAGAGACACTGGAGGCGTAGTCGATACTACGTTGACGCGGCTTGCGGGAGTACGCCTTGTCACAGCGAGCAGATTGGCGTCCGCAGCAGAAAGTTGGTGAGATATGCAGGCTGGACGCACCGGACGGCGAGCCGGCCCGGTGAACGCGCTCCTCCTCGGCCTTCGCACCGTCTCGCGCCGGCCGTTGCCGGCCGTCCTGACCGTGCTCCTCCTCATGCTCGGGATCGCGACGGTGGTCGTGCTGCTCCTCTTTGAGCGCGCGCTGGAGGACCGCCTCGGGCGCGACGCGCGCGGCATCGACCTCGTGGTCGGGGCCAAGGGGAGCGGCCTTCAGCTCGTCCTCTCCTCCGTCTTCCACATCGACGTCCCGACCGGAAACGTCCGGCTATCGGAGCTCCGCGACATCGCGCGCCATCCGATGGTCGCGGGCGTGATCCCCCTCTCCCTCGGGGATGCCTACCGCGGATTTCGCATCGTCGGCACGACCCCGGCCTACGTGGACCACTATGCGGGGCGGCTCGCCGCAGGGCGCCTGTGGGAACGATCGATGGAGGCGGTGCTGGGGTCGCGGGCGGCTCGCGAGACCGGCCTTCGAACCGGCTCGTCCTTCATCGGGGCGCACGGCCTCGAGGGCGACTCGGGTTTCCACCACGACGAGGACCCGTACCGCGTCGTGGGGGTGCTGAGGGAGACCGGCACCGTCCTCGATCGGCTCATCCTCGTCAACAGCGCGTCGGTGTGGGAGGTGCACGCGGTCCACGACGCGTCCGCGACCATGTCGGCGAAGGGGCCGGCGAAGAAGGGGACCGAGGGAGGTTCCGGGGCGGACGACGCCGCGGCAAACGGCCTCCCCGCCGGGGACAAGGAGGTTACCGTCATGCTGGTCCGCTACCGGACCCCGGTCGCCGCGATCTCGCTCCCGCGCGCCATCAATGCCGGAACGAAGCTCCAGGCCGCCTCCCCGGCCCAGGAGACCGCCCGGCTCTTCCATCTGGTGGGGACCGGCCTCGACGCGTTCCGGGCGTTCGCCGGGGTGCTCATCGTCGCCTCCGCGCTCAGCCTCTTCATCGCGCTCTGGCACGCGATGCACGAGCAACGCTACGACCTCGCGGTGATGCGCACGCTGGGCGCAACCCAGGGGCGAATCCTGCGCTTCGTCCTCGTCCAGGGGGCGGTGCTCGGCGCCGCCGGGGCCGCGATCGGGGTGGCGCTCGGTCACGCGGCGGGATGGTTGGCGGCGGAATGGCTCGAACGAGCCCGTTCGGTGTCAGTCGGAACGCTGGGATGGGCGCCGGAGGAAGGTCTCGTGGTGGCGGGCGCGGTAGTGATTGCACTTGCAGCCGCAGCCGTACCGGCGCTTCGCGCCTGTCGACTGGACGTAGTCTCCGTCCTGGCCGAGAGAAGGTAAGGCGATGGAACAGGCACAGGTGGCGTTCCGGCAGGATGGGCCGACTGCGGAAGTCCAATCCACAGCCCGTGGTCGCCCCGAGAGTCCAGCTCCACCAAGAATCAATTCTTGCCGGACTTGATCTTCCTTCCGCCGATGAAACCGTACATCACCGTACCGTCTTCGACACGAACGGCGCTCAGTACTGCCTCCGACCGTACTCATCGACAGACGCGTCGAGCGCCGGTCGACCCGCCGGTGGCATCCGGCCACGCCAGAAGCAAAGACGGGACGCACGTCACGATGGTGACCCCACTCGTGAGAGGAATCTCCTGTTCCGGCTCCCGACACGCTCGGGAACTGCAACGCGCCTGTCCCGTACACGCGAACCTGCGGATCTCGTCAACCGGGCGCGCGGGCGTTGTCGAGACGGTAGTGCAATCCCGTCGCGGCGTCTTCCAGCAACTGAAACCGTCCTTCCAGGAGCACAGGCTCCAGTGTGTA
>JAJECB010000111.1 GCA_022822245.1 Gammaproteobacteria bacterium | reverse complement strand
GTAGAACTCCGGCGCTTGTTCGATTTCGGTCGTGATGCGGGCGTGCCCCGACGCGGACAGCGCCGCCTGGAACGCGTCGCGTGACGCGGCCGCCGCGGCCTGCTGCTCGCCCGAAGTGCAGTAGATCCCCGACCGGTACTGCGTCCCGATGTCGTTGCCCTGGCGCATGCCCTGGGTGGGGTCGTGGCTCTCCCAGAAGCACCGCAGGAGGTCGTCGTAGTCCACGACCTCCGGGTCGAAGACGACCCGTACCACCTCGTTGTGGCCGGTGCGCCCGGAGCACACCTCCTCGTAGGTGGGGTTGGGGGTGAGGCCGCCGGCATAGCCGACGGACGTGGACCACACGCCCGGCATCTCCCAGAAGCGGCGTTCCGCTCCCCAGAAGCAGCCCATGCCGAACATCGCGAGCTCCAGCCCTTCCGGGAACGGGGGCTCGAGCCGGTTGCCGTTGACGTAGTGGGCGTCGGGAACCGGCATTCCTTCCGACCGGCCGGCGAGGGCGGCCTTCGCGGACGGCATCTCGGTCTTCCTGCTCGTGAACCACATGCTGATGCTGCTCCTCGATTCGGAATGTTCGATGGGGGTCTTCGCTCGGCCCTCAGTGACCCATGATCACCGGAAGCTCCGCGTACTTGAGGATGTGCCGGGTCGGGCCGCCGAAGATCATCTGCCGCAGGCGGCTCTGCGCATACGCGCCCTTGACCAGCATGTCGGGTTCGGTCTCCATCGCGTCGTCGAGCACCGCGGGCCCCGGAGACCGCCCGTCGAGCGCGGTCACGTGGGTGCGCGCGCGGATGCCGTTGGCGGCGAGGCAGCGGGCGACCTGGTCGACGTCCGGCCCCGGCACGTGGACTCCCTCGACCGCGCAGACCACCACTTCGCCGGCCGCCAGGAGCAGCGGCATCGCCACCCCGAGGGTGCGCGCGGTCTCGGTGCTCCCGTTCCAGAGGACCGCGATGCGCTCCCCGAAGGTCGACGGGAGGGACGGCGGGGCGAGGAACAGCAGGCGGCCGCTCTCGAACAGGGCCGCCTCGCAGAGGACGTTCCAGTCGGGAGAGGAGTCGTCGGTCTCGCGGCCGATGGCGATGAGGTCGAAGACGCGCCCGTACTCGCCCACGATCTGCTCGCCGAGGCCGTCAATCTGGCGCCAGGTCGCCCGCGCCCCCTCCGCCGACTCCTCCCCCTCCTCGAGGAACTCGACCCCGTTCGCCCGCACGCGCTCGACGAAGCGGGCCCGCGCATCGTCCCCGCGCCGGATCTCCTCGTCGGCGAGCTGGGTCACGTACCCGCCGATGGCGATCCCTTCGCTCGCGTAGACGAGCGGGGCGGTCTGGATGAACAGCCCCTCGATGCACGCGCCGCGGGCGGCGGCCGCCCGGCACGCGAGGTCGAGGGCGGCCTGGGCCGTCGCGTCGTCACGGAATGGAACCAGGATGGTCTTCATCGCGCTCTCCCACCTTGGCCTCTTCGGATCGGTGCGAGTATATCCCGCACGCCCCTCTCGCCGGCCTCCCCGAGCGCGCCGCTCGCGCGGGGAGCGGCGGGGTCGTGCCGGCGGCCTCAGATGGCGTTGCCCTTCGGGTCGAAGACCCGGGCGGGCGGCGGGGGAGGCTTGAGCGGGGGAGCGCTCGGCGGAACGATGTCGATGTTGACGACCCCGAGGTTGTCCCAGGCCCGCTTCGAGAAGAAGTCCCGGATCTCGATGCGTCCCCGAGTCTGAATCGCTTCGTCGGTGGCTTCCTGGATGCGCTCCGCGACCCTCCTTCGCCACGGAAGCTCGTAGTAGCGGGGCCGCGTCTCGCCGTCGAGCTGGACCCATAGATAGATCGCCCGCCCCTCGTCGACGGTGGTGCCGAGCAGGACCGCATCGGTCACGTGGCTGCTCCACCACTCGTGGGCGACCGGCTTGGGTCTTCCCAGGATCTCGGTGAGGGCGACGTAGCCGGCGGGGATCAGGGTCACCGCGAGCACGACCGCGGCCGCCCGCGGCACGGTTCGGCGAGGGGCCCAGATCGCGATGGTGGCGAGCAGAACCGCGGCAAGCACTGCCGCGAAGAAGAAACTGGCAAGCAGGCTCATGTCAGGTCACTCCGCGCCTTGGGTCCGGGGGCGCTCGTTCGGCCGGTCGCTGGCCGCCCGACCCGTTCCGGGCGATCCGTCCGATCCGGTCCGCCCCGTCAGGTCCGGAGGATGCCGGCGCGCGGCTCAACGCGCCACCGTTACCAGGCGCCGGCGAATGGTGGTCACGCTCTCCTCCACCAGCTCCCCCTCCCCGTCCAGCCGGAACCGGAACGCGGTCTCCTCCTGGTTGCGGCGAACAAGGTTGACGGTGGTCTGGAGGATCTGGCGGGCGACGTCGAACTGCTTGCGCACGCTCACCACGACCTTCACCGGAATCGCGGTGCCGACCGGAATCAACCCGTACATGTGGACGTTCACGACGTACTCACCGGCCGGGATCCCCCGGCTGTACGTGATCTCGTAGTTGAGGCCCGTCGCGTCGGCCTCGTCTCCCAGGTCGTCGCGCAGGAGATTGAAGTATTCGCTGCCCTGGTTGTAGAAGCCGACCGGCACGTCCCGGGGCGCCCGCACCCAGAGGTCCACGTCGTAGGGAAGCTCCGACGGCCAGTGGATCTCCACGATGACGTTGCCGGGGGCGCGATGGTCCTCGGTCTCGTCCTGGGCCTTGCGAACGTGCGGGAGCAGCATGATGACCATCGCCACGAACCCGATGAGGGCGAGCAGGGTGACGTCGCGAAAGACGGTGCCCGTGCTGTCGTCGGCGAAGTCTTCAAAGGGTGACTGCACGCCGCTCTCCCGGCGAGGCCGCGAAAATGGGGTCAGAGTGGGTTTTCCCGTTTCTCAGCCGGCTCGCACCACCGCGCCGGAAAACCCACTCTGACCCCATTTTCGCCAATCCGCCTTGGAAACCTGGCTCAACCGTCAAGGTGACGGTGCCTCAGGGCGTCCAGCTCCACGATCGCGTTGTAGAGGTGGAGGGCGCCGGTCGCGAGCATCCGGTGATTGACGATCAGCCACACGTGGAGCACCGCTCCCACCAGGGTGGTGTAGAGCGCGATCCCCATCCCCTCGATGAGGCTCGACACCATCGGCGCGATCTGCCGGACGCTTCCGATCACTTCCGGGTCGACGCTGGAGAGCGCGACGATGAACCCGATGACGGTGCCGATGAGGCCGAGAAACACCAGTGTGTTCGCGATGTGGCCGACGATCGAGACGTAGTTCGCCATGCGGAAGCGCAGGAGCTCTGCCGCGACCCGGCGTTCGCCGGCGTCCCCGCCGGGGAATCGTTCGAGGTGACCGGCCGCGCGCGAGCCGGGGGCGGGGCGGCCGTCGCGCACCTGGTTGAGCTCGAGGCTGGTGCGCACGATCTTGAGGGTGCAGACGACGAGCCCGACGAGGAAGACCCCGAAGATCCCGAGGCACATGAGCCGCGCGCTGCTGTCCAGCATGGCGTCGAGCCACCCCTGGAGCCAGGCCGCCCCGAGGACCCCGAAGCAGGCCGCGTTGAGCAGCGCGAAGCGGAAGATCAGGAGATACCGGTACATCGTTCCCCATCCGGACCGGGCAGGCGGAAGGGCGGGCGCCCGTTCAGGCCGCCGCCGGCCTCCATGCGGCCGCGTCCCTCGCTTGCCGTGCGGGCCGGAATTATAGGCCCGCCGCCCCCGTCCTCGACGACTCGGGCGTCGCCTGCGCCGCGCCCGCCTGCCCCCCTGCCTCCCCTGGCCGGACCGAGACGCGTTCCGTGGACCAGGCCTGCTCGTTGGCGCGTCCCCCGGGAGTGCGGGCTTTCCCGCCCGCGGGCGGCCGGCGAGTGCCCCGCCGTCCCCGCGGGCAAGATCGCCTCGCTCCGGGGGGCCGTGCTCCCGGGCGGTCGCGGTCGAAGAAATTCCCGTTCCTGCAAGCCGGCGGCCCTGGAGTGGTTGCGACCGGACCCCGGGATCCGTGCACAATCGGGTCGGGAAAGGTGGTTTCGGGAGGAACGATCAGGTGGAAGACGCGAGAGCGAAGCGCCGGGCGCTGCGGGCCCTGCTGGATTCGGGGGAGCTGGCCGCGGTGCCGGGCGCCTGGAATGCGCTGGCCGCGCGGCTGGTCGAGGAAGCGGGCTTCCCCGCCGTCTACATGACCGGTTCCGGGGTCGCCAACACCCTCCTGGGCAAGCCCGATGTCGGCCTCCTCACCATGGGGGAGATGACGATGATGGCCCACTACCTCGCCGAGGCGGTGTCGGTTCCCGTCATTTCCGATGCGGATACGGGGTACGGGAACGCCATCAACGTCATGCGCACCGTGCGGGAGTTCGAGGCGTCGGGGGTCGCGGCCATCCATCTGGAGGATCAGGTGAACCCCAAGCGGTGCGGCCACATCCAGGGCAAGGAGCTCGTCCCCTGCGAGGAGATGGAAGGGAAGCTCCGGGCCGCCGCGGACGCGAGGCGGGACGACGGGCTCGTCATCATCGCGCGCACCGACGCCCGCGGCCCGGCCGGGCTCGATGCGGCGATCGAGCGGGCCAACCGCTACCGGGAGGCGGGAGCGGACATGGCATTCCCGGACGCGCTCCTCTCCGAGGAGGAGTTCGAGACCTTCGCCCGGTCGGTGCCGGGGCCGAAGATGATGAACATGGGCGGCTACGCGACGCGGCGCACCACCCCGAAGATGCCGCTCGAGTTCCTCGCGCGGATCGGCTTCAACGTCGCCATCTTCCCGCTCGCGATGCTGAGGGCGGGGGCGCGGGCCGAGCGCGACTTCCTCGAAGGGCTCCGGACGCGGGGCACCGCCTTCGAGCTGGAGCACATCGAGACCCTGAAGGGCCATCCGATGGAGAACTGGTACGAGTTCACCGGGATCGGAGGGATCCGCGAGCTCGAGACCCGCTATCTCCCGGAGGACCACATGGGGCGCAAGTACGAGGGGGAGGGCTACCGGCCGGGCACCGGCGACACGTAGGGCAATGGGGTCAGGGCGAGACTCCGGGTTCGGCCGAGCGAAGCGGAGGGGCTTTTCGAACTCGAACTCTCACCCTGACCCCATTGCCCTGGCTCAGGACGCGGTCGCCACCCGCGCCTCGATCGCCCCGTCGAGGTGCGCGGTGCAATTGAGGGTGGTGACCGCCCACGGGGCGCGCGAGTCCGCCACCGTGACCGAGGTGTTGTGGAATCCGAGGTCCGCGACGACCCCCGCGGGGAGCGCGAGGTGGTGGAGGGCGAAGGAGTAGCACACGAGGCCGTGCGTCACCGCCACCACGTTGCCCGCCGCCTCCCGCGCCTGGCGGGCGAGGTGTTCCCAGGCGGCGGCGGCCCGCGCGTGGAAGGTATCCCACGCTTCGCCGTTCGGGGGAAGTACCCCATCGTCGAGAAAGTGCGGGATCACGTCGTGGGACGTGCCTCGCCAGTCGCCGAAATCGCGTTCGCGGAGCCGTGGAACGACCTCGATCGGGGCACCGGTCGCGCGGTGCACCGCGTCCGCGGTCATGCGCGCCCGTGCGTAGTCGCTCACGAAGATATGGGCCACGCCCTCCCGGGCGAGCCGCTCCGCGAGCGCCTCGGCCTGGGCGATGCCCCGTGCGTTGAGGGGGGTCTCCGGCGACTGGATCAGACGCGAGGCGTTGCCGTCGGTCTCGCCGTGGCGAACGATGAATATGGACAACGGAGATCCTCCGGTTGGCGGCGGCGTGGCGGGCGGCCGGGCTCGCTTGTCGGTGCCCGGGAGCGGCGTGGCCATGGCCCGCCCCGGGAAGAGTATTGTCGCCGGATCTGACGTCCGGGCTACGCGCCGGGCGGCATCGGCGGAGAGAGCGGGCGGCGCCGGCGGACCGGCGTCACCCGGAAGACGGGGCGGGGGCCGGGACCGGAGCGGGAACGGGGAGCACGCCGGTCGCCGGTCCGGTCGGCTCGCCCTCGATGGGCTTCACCATGTCCTCGACCTTCTTCCGCAGGTTCTTGACCGTGTACTCGGCCATCACGAAGGCCCAGTCCCGCCAGCGCGCGTTCAGCTTCTCCACCTCCGCGCGCGCCGCCGCCTCGTCCAGCAGGGTGTCCGTCGTCTCGGGGAACACGAGCTCGGGATCGAACTCCGCGGCCATGCGGACGAAGGTCCGCTCCCCGACGGTCACGATGCGCGCGGTGAACCGGACGCCGTCGAAGGTCTCCGCGACCGCGTCGAGCCTCTCCCCGCCGAAGTCGACCTCGTCGATCCGCGCGACGTCGTTCAGGGTGAACGTGGCGAGCGCGGTGCCGATCGCGTGCACCGAGAACGGCTCCTCGACCTCGAATCCTTCCGGAACGCCTTCGAGGGTGAAGTCGGTCTCCTTCGGCGACGGCTTCGAGACCCGGACCACGGTTCCGTCCGAGTGGGTGACGGCGGCCCGCCGCACGCGCGTCTGATCGATCCTGGTGACCTCGCGCCACAGCCAGTCGAGCGCCCGGCGGTTGCGCGGGACCTTGCCCGAGACGAGCCAGGCCTGCGGGTCGCCCGGGATCCGCACGAAGTACTCGTCGACGTCGGGGGTGGTGGTCGACACGAACCGGCGCTTGCCGACCACCAGGTCGGCGACGGTGTCGCCCGCGGCGTCCTTCATCACGTAGCCGAAGGACTCGCCCTCCGCATCCGCCGGGTCCCCGAGCTCGAGCTTCTCGTAGAGCTCCGCCCGCGCCGTCTTCGGCTCGACCCGGACCAGCTCCGCCGCGCCGACGAGCAGCCCGCGCACTTCCGATGCCTCCGCCGGATAGCCGTGACGGTCGGTGACCGACCAGCTTCCGTCGGCGAGGGCGAGGGTGACGGTCTCGCCCTTGTGGGTGGACTCGATGCGCGACACCTCGCCGAGCCGATCCAGCAGGCCGGGGAGCAGCTTCTCGCCGCTCTGGGCGATGCCGGCGTCCTCGCGCTGGACGAGGACCGCCGCCGCGGCCGCGGCCGCGACCAGGACGACGAGGACGACGATGATTCGGTACCGTTGCATGGTCGACCCTCGGGCCCTCAGGCCGCCCCGGCGCGCATGGCGGCGCGGCGCCGCCGCATCCGGTGCAGGCCGGCCAGCAGCCCCCCGATCCCGATCACGATCGGCACGAGGCCGATGTTGATGAACTTGAGCGAGGCCTCGAGGGTCTCGATGTCCTTGCGGAGCGAATGGCGGACGTCCCGCAGCTCGCGGCGGATGCGGACCCGCTCCTCGGTGAACTCGATGATTGCGTTTCGCTGGTCCTCGGTGAGGACGATCTCTTCACCCTCGCCGGTGCGAAGCTCGGAGAGCCGCGCTTCGGTCGCCTTGAGACGCTGCAGGAGCTCCTTCTCCTTCTCCCGGAAGCGAAGCTCCGCGTCCTGGCGAAGCTCGTTGACGACGGTGAACGGGCGGAGAAAACGCCCCCGGCTGCGGATGCCGATGAGGTCGCCGCTCCCCGTCAGGTTGTCGAGGGCGTTGATGACGAAGCTCCCGTTGGCCGAGATGGGAATCGGAATGCTCTGGCCGAAGATGTTCTGCCGCTGCACCCAGAACTGGTCCTGCAGGAAGTCGGTGTCCCCGACCACGATGACGTGGATCTCCCCCTCGTCGAGGTGGTCGGGAACCGGTTCACCGGGGGTCTCGGGACCTTCCGAGCCCGACTCGGCCCCGGCCTCTTCTCCTTCGCCCGGGTCCTCGCCTTCTCCGGTCCTCTCGTCCGCGGTGTCCGTGTCCGGGAGCGGGGGACCGTCCGGAAAGGCGCTCGCCGCCTTCCCTCCGATCCGCGCGGCGAGCACGTACGAGGTCCCGTCCGGACGGAACTCGCGCACCAGGCGCTCGATGTCCGCCATCGGTCCGACCATCTCGGTCTCGACGAGGCCCGCCCCCGACGGGGTGGTCATCGCGAGCGGGCTCACCGTCAACCCGGCGTCCGGCACGGTCACCAGCGCTCCCGCCGTGCCGAAGGTGAGGTTTCCGAGCTCCGCGGTGACCACGTCCTCGCGGTTGAGCAGGGGCGACGGCACGTTCATCCACATCGGGTAGCGGATGGTCGCGACCCGGTCTCCCATCTGGGCCTGGACGTCGGCTCCGATCTGCATGTCCCCGACGGTTGTCGTCGTGTCGAGCTCCAGGCCCCAGGCGGCGAGGAGATCCTCGATCTCCGATTTCCCGGGGAGGGGCGGCAGTCCCGGAACGGTCGGGTTCAGGTCCGCTTCGGCGTTCGGGTCCACGAACACGAGGGTGTGTCCGCCGCCGAGGACGAACTGGTCGATGGCGTAGCGGACCGTGTCGGACAGCCCCTTCGGGTGCACCACCATGAGGACGTCCACGTCCTCCTCCACCCGCTCGAGGCTCAGCGTGGACAGGTGCCGCACCTCGAACAGCTCCTCCATCCGCTCGAGGATGAGCCACGGTTGCGGGGGCCGGCCCGTCATCATCGCCTGCTGGGTCCGGCCGTCGAGGGGCAGGCCGCTGAGCAGCCCGATGACCGGTCGCGCGGCTTGCGCCAGGGTGTGGATCATCTTGGTGAGGTCGTACTCCAGGAACTCCTCGCGGTCGGGGGTGAAGCGGGGGATGACCTCCTGGTCGTCGAGGGTGTTGGTGCCGACCAGCCCGAAGTAGAACGTGGACTCGCCGTCGAGGAGGGGAAGGCCGCTCAGGCCGTAGGCGACGGCCCGGTCCTCCTCCTCGGAGAACGGCTCGGGGTCGATCACGGTGAGGATGATCTTCCCGTCGGCGGCGTACTCGTACTCCTGCAGGAGGTCGCGCACCCGCGCGACGTAGCCGGAGATCGACGGCAGGCGGCTCGCGAGCGAGCGCGAGACGTAGAAGCGAAGCGTCACCGGCTCGTCGATCGCGCCAACGATGTTGCGGGTGCCCTCGGAGAGGGTGAACAGCCGCTGCTCGGTGAGATCGAGGCGGAACCGGGTCAGGGCCTGGTTCGCGAACATGTTGAGGGCAAGGAACGCCGCCACGGCGAGCACGATTCCGCCGATCGTGTAGGTCCTTCCGCCCACGTCCTTCTCCTTTCTCCTCGCTTCCCGCTTCCCGTTGCCGCCGCTTCGTCCCGAGCCGCTACCGCGCCTTGTTGACTTCCAGCGCCAGCACGTTCACGAACAGCCAGAGCGCGATGAGGGAGGCGAAGTACACGATGTCGCGAAGGTCGATGACGCCCTTGACGATGTCGTCGAAATGCCCGAGGAAGCTGAACGAGCTCACCGTCTCGACCAGGAACGGAGGTGCCCAGGCGCTGAACACGTCGAGCACCAGCGGGTATCCGCTCAGCACGAACAGCAGGCACACCGCCGCGCTCACCACGAACGCGATGACCTGGTTGCGGGTGAGGGCGGAGATGCACGACCCGATGGCGAGGTAGGCGCCCGCCATGAGGAGGCTGCCGAGATAGCCGGCGAAGATGATCCCGTTGTCGGGGTCGCCGAGATAGTTGACCGTGATCCAGGCCGGAAAGGTGAGGGCGAGGGCGACCGCGGTGAACAGCCACGCGGCGAGGAACTTGCCGAGGACCGCGTGGGTCATCGTGACGGGGAGGGTGAGCAGCAGCTCGATGGTCCCCGCGCGGCGTTCCTCCGCCCAAAGGCGCATCGAGAGGGCCGGGATCAGGAACAGGTACAGCCACGGGTGGAAGCCGAAGAACGCGGTGAGGTCCGCCTGGGCGCGGATGAAGAACCCGCCGATGTACATCGAGAACACCCCGGCGAGGGCCACGAACACCCCCATGAACACGTAGGCGATCGGGGTGGAGAAGTACCCCTGGAACTCGCGCCGGAAGATCACCAGGACGTTGGCCACCGGGCTACCTCGGGATGTACGGGAACGGGCTCATGAGCGGGTCCGGTCGGGCGCGGTGATCGCGCGGAAGACCTCCTCGAGGCGCCCGCGGTCCACCATCAGCTCCTCGACCTGCCAGCCGTGCTCGCGCGCGACCCGGCTCACCTCGACCGCGACCGCGCGTCCGTTCTCGGGACGGACGCGGAGCCGCACGCCGGCGCCGTCGCCACCGCCATCCTGCCCGCCACGGCTGCCGCCGACCACCTCGACCTCCCGGACGCCCTCCACCGCCGCGAGCGCCGCCCGCGCGCTCTCCGGCGACACCCCGCGGAGCGAGAGGGTCACCGCGTTATGGCCGGCCGCGCGGGCGTGGAGGTCTTCCGGGGTGCCGTCGCTCACGATCCGCCCGGCGGAGATGATGACGGCGCGGGAGCACACCGCGTCGACCTCTTCGAGGAGGTGGGTGGAGAGGACGATCGCCTTGCGCGGCGCCATCTCCCGGATGAGCGACCGCACCTCGTGCTTCTGGTTGGGGTCGAGCCCGTCCGTCGGTTCGTCGAGGACGAGCACTTCCGGGTCGTGCAGGATCGCCTGGGCAAGGCCCACGCGGCGCTTGAAGCCCTTGGACAGGGTCTCGATCGGCTGCTCGAGCACGCTTTCGAGCTGGACCCGGGCCACCGTCTCGTCCACCCGGCGGCGCTTCTCGTCGCCCCGGAATCCCCGGACCCCGGCCACGAACCCGAGGAACGCGCGGGTGGTCATGTCGGAATACAGCGGAGCGCCCTCGGGGAGGTAGCCGATGCGGCGCTTGACCGCGATCGGGTTGGCTGCGATGTCCTCGCCGCCCACCGCGATGCGGCCGGAATCGGCCGAGAGGAAGCCGGTGACGACCTTCATCGTGGTCGATTTCCCGGCCCCGTTCGGGCCGAGGAACCCCAGCACCTCGCCGCGCTCGACCGAAAAGCTCACTCCGTCGACCGCCTTGATCGGGCCGAAGTGCTTGACCAGGTTCTCGATCTGGACGAGCTCGGTCATCTCTCCGCCTCAATTCCCCGCTTCGTTGCGGAAGCGTCCTCGCCGGCCAGGCCAGCATAGCGCCCCACCGCCCGGCCGCGGCCGGGCGACACGGAGCCGCCCGCTTCCACGTAGGAGCGCGCGCCGGAAATTCAACCCCCGGATGGAGTCCGGCCCGGATATCTCACCAACTTCTTGGCTAGCGGACGCCGATCCATGCGCTGTGACTGGCCGTACTCCCTCGCGCCGCTTCGACAGCGCGCAAGCGCTAGTGTCGGCTGCGCCTTCAGCGTCGCTCGGTCCGTGCGGCCAGCCACAGCGCCGTCTCGGCGCCCTCGCGACGAAAGTTGGTGAGATATCCGGGCCAGGTTCGGCCGCCGACGGCGCGGCATTTGACCCCGCCCGGCGGGCGGGGTCAAATGGCCGTGAGACGCGTCATCGGCACTTGCGCATCATCACAGTTCAGGAACGACGAGGACCGACCGCCATGAGTGAAAAACCGGACGTCAGACTCACGGGGTGGAAGCCCCAGAAGCTCAACACGAGCTACGCGAAGGACGCGACCTGGTCCAAGGGACTGCGCGACTGGGTGGAATACCGCGACCTTGGCATCGGGGATGCGACGGGGGGTCAGATTCACGCCCACGTGATACGGATCAAGACCGAATCGGATGTCCATCACGGAACGACCGGCCTGCACCGGCACCTCTGCGACTTCCAGATGAACTTCTGCCTCAAGGGCTGGGTCAAGTTCGTCTACGAGGGGCATGAGGGCGAGTTCAAGTTCGAAGCGGGCGACAGTTGGGTGCAGCCGGCGGGCATCGTCCACAACGAGATCGAGATGTCGCACGACTTCCAGGTGCTCGAGATCTACTCGCCCGCGGTCCACGACACCGTCGCCGTGGAGAAGATGCCGGAGGCCGCCGACTGACCTCGCTGCCCGTGCGACGGTGAGCTCCGGTAGCCGCTTCCGCATTCAGACCGTCGGGAACCGAATGCCGCCACCGGCCGCGGTGGCGGCCCCGGTGGCCGTTTGGGCAACGCTCATGGTGCAGCAGGACCGCCGCTGGAAGGCGAACGGGTGAGGCGGCGACAACGTTGACCCGCAACGCGGAGATTTCGAGGAAGCGTCACGGAGCCCTCGCAGACCACTTCGAATCAGGGTGCGGAAGGTCTGCCGGTACCCGACGGGAGGAAAGATGGGACGCCTGCAAGACAAGGTGGCATTCATAACCGGCGCGGGATCCGGCATCGCCCGATCCGCGGCGCGGATGTTCGCCGAGGAGGGGGCCAGGGTCGTCATCGCGGAGATCAAGGACGATCTGGGTCGCGAATGCGAACGACGGATCCGGGAGGCGGGCGGCGACGCAACTTTCGTGGAGACCGACGTGACCAGGGAGGACAGCGTCAGGAACGCCATTCGGGCGACGGTCGAGCAATACGGAAAGCTCGACATCCTGTACAACTCCGCGGGCGGCTCGATAGTAGAAGACGGCCCGGTGGCCGATGTCGAGATGTGGGTATGGGAACACACCCAGTCTCTCGACCTGCTCGGGACCTTCCTGTGTTGCCGCCACGGCGTGCCGGAGATCGTCAAGGCCGGCGGCGGCTCGGTGATCAACACGTCTTCCATGGTGGCGGTGGCCGGCGGGTCGTACCCCAGGCACGTCTACGTGGCGGCCAAGGGCGCCCTCATTTCCCTGACGCAGGCGATGGCGGGCGAGTACGCCAAGGATCGGGTCCGGGCGAACGTGATCTGCCCCGGAGGGATTCTGACCGAGCGGGCCCTGCGGCATTTTCGCCGCAACACCAACGTGATGGAGGGCATAGAGGGTTTGCGCGAGCAGTACCCTTACGCTTTCGGTGCGCCGGAAGACATCGCCAACGTGGCCCTGTTTCTCGCCTCGGACGAATCGCGAATACTCACCGGCGCGGTCCTGCAAGCGGACGGCGGCCCGAGCCTGTCGAACAAGCTGGACGAAGCCATGGGGTTTCTCGCGCGCGATCCACCGAGCGCCCCGGCCTGATAGAGTCCGGTGTCTCCCGGGCGACTTCCCGATTCTCTCCGCCCCGGTCGTCCAATCACGTTCTGCGACCTCCACCGGGGAGGGCATCCGGCAGACGATCACCGACCGGTGATGTTCGGGAAACACGTCGCTCTGGACGATTACGGCCGGGCGGGGTTTCCCGAGGTCGCCGGAGGCCGCGATCGTCACCGCGTCTCGGGTTCATCGGGCCCGGAGACCGCCTCTATCCATGCCAACGCATCCTCTTCGTTCGAGGCGTCGAGACGAGCGACTGCATCTGCTACCCGCGCCCGCACTTCCTCCGCACGGGCATCGGGGAGAATCAGCCTGACCTCTCGCTCGCCGTCGGCGCGGCGACGGATGCGGACCGCCCGCGTTCTCTCTCCGGGTGATTCAGTCACAACGCGAACTCCTTGTTCTTAGTCTATACGAATGATATACAATCGCCGCCCACAGGTTCCGGATTCCCGACTGCAAGGGGAGAGCTGGCATGGCCCAAGTGAATTTCCGGGTGACGGACGAGCGACTCGCATTCATCGACCGCGCCGCGGCGATCCGAGGCGTGACCCGAACCGAGTTCGTGCTCCGCTCGAGCGAGGCGGCCGCGATCGAGGCGTTGAACGAGCGCCCGGTGATCGCTCTCGAGGACGAGACCTACGATGCGTTCATCGCCGCGCTCGACGCGCCGGTAGAGCCGCCCGCCCGCCTGAAGGAACGCTTCTCGCGCCGGCCGTTGTGGGACCGATAACCCGGCCGGAGCCAATCGGCGAAACGCACGATACCTCGCGGTTCCGCTCCGGCGTCGCCGGTCTCGATGCATGGCTGCAGAGCAAGGCCCGGCTGAACGAAGCCAAGGGCGGCGCACGCACCTACGTCGCCTGCGACGGTGAGCGCGTCGTCGGGTTCTACAGTCTGGCCGCGAGCTCGGTGGAGCGGCGGCGCGTGTCATCGCGGGTCGGCAGGAGCATGCCCGAGCCGATTCCGGTCATCCTCCTCGGACAGCTCGCGGTGGACCGAGACTACCAGGGACGGGGGCTGGGGTCCGACCTGTTGGTCGATGCGGCGAAGAGAGCGTTGTCCGCCGCTCGCGTGATCGGGGCTCGCGCCATAGTCGTGCAGGCAATCGACGAAGAGGCCAAGGCGTTCTACGAACGGAACGGCTTTCGGCCGTTCTCGGACCGCGAGCCGCTCATGCTCGTCCTGCGGATATCCGAGCTGCGGGCGATCCTTGAGGCGTGAGATGCAAACCGCCGTCATCGCCGCCCCGCGCCTCCTTCCCGAGCGCCAGTCAGGCTATGCATGCTTGCGTAGCACGCCGCTTTCTGCGACATCAGGAACGATGACTTCACCAGCCGCCAACCCAACTTTCGTCGCCCTCGGATGGATACGCGCACCAGCCAACAGCGCCAACGAACGACGGTTGAGCTTCAGGTCGTCGGGGACGCTGCCAGATGTGGCCCCCAGGCGCGACAGTCCGGGGTGTTCTGCGCTGGCCGGCTCGTCATGAAGGACCGAACGCCCTCCGGTCTTGAATCTGGTACGGCGAAGCGGGCGCAAAACGGCCATGAAAGCGGGGAACGGCGTCCTCCGGAGGATAGGCGTCAACGTTGCCGTCCGGCCTGCGGCCCAAGTGATCCGGCAAAGCTGGGCGCAGGCCAGCCAAAGGTCCACGCGGAAGTTGTCATGGCAAAGCCATAGAGAGGCTCGGAGAGGTTGATGGAATCTTTGGCAGCACTGCTGGGTCTGGGTTGTGTCTTGGTCGGAGTGATGGGGTTGATCGGAATCATTTACCCGATACCTCGTATCGGTCTGGCTAACCGAAAGAGGGCCTTGGGTATATTTGTGCTATCGTTCATTGGCTTTGTCATTGCCACGGAAATATCGGCGGAACTCACTCGAAAGGGCGACGTCCAAGGGTGGCAGTGGGTACTGTTCCTTTTCGTCGCCTATGGGCTGTTTCGACTCACACGGCAAGAAAAGCAGAAGGGGAAAAGCAGGAAGCGTAGTGCCAAGCCATCTTCCAAACCGTCGCGATCCGACTTCACTCCGGTATCTCCACACCAAACTCCGTCGAGAACGAAAAATCAGCTATTGCTCGATGCGGAATCGGGTTTGGAGAACAAGGCAACTACGATCTCAAAACCTTCTGCTCGTTGGATTGAGCCGGGCAGAGAAGCGACCGTAGCAGGCCGCAAGATTGGGGGAATGATCTATCTGGGCTCGGAACCGCGCCAGGAGAGCTGGAAACGAGAAGGGCGTCCGTTCATCGATCCGAGTCTGCCCGTTGCCAAGAGCGGTACCGATTTTTCCGGCGTCGGCACCTCCTATTGGCCAAGCTACAGGGACATCGATCCGCGAGCGCGGGCAACCTATCTCGACTGGCTGGGGGGAGAGCGGGCAGACACGCGAGTCGGCACAGGGTACACCTTTCTATATTTCTACGGACTCGAACGACGGTTTTTCGTGGACACTCCTGGTGAGGAAGAGAAACGCCTTCTGGTTGTCGAGGTCGAAAGGCTGCTTGCGGTCTACGGCGAAGACCATTCTGTGCGCCAGTATCTGGGAGCCTTTCTGGACGCCGCGCGGGTCGTCCTGGAGCCTGCCGGCGGTGCCGAGCCTTGCTTCGAGAAGTCCGGCTATGAGCTGCCGCTCGGCCTGCGCGTCGCGATTGGTCGAATGGCGAAGGAGAAACTGCCGTTGAGCGCCGACTGGCTCCTCGGCTGGTACATCGCCCATCCGGAAAATTGGCTTCGAACAGCGGCGACGCGTGCGTTTCCCGAGTTCAGGGCGCTGTTCGCGTTGCTTTTCGATGAGCGGTTTCCAGAGGGACTTAAGATGCGGACGCCCAAGCGGCTCCTTCGCGCCCGCTACGCTTCTGCGTCAGGGGCGTTCGAAGTCGATCTCAAGCCCTTCCTTGGCGATATTCCAGATATCTTGGGCACATCCAAACCGCTTGCCATCGCGAAAGAGCTCGTCGAAGAAGCCACCAATGCACTCGACAAGTACAGCCGCTTTCTCGGACGCAATCCGGAAGGCCGCGAAACGATCGAGGCGCACGCGCTCTTGCCCGAACGCCTCTGGCCCCTGTTCCCGTGTGCCGAGATGGAGGATCTGCGCCGGTGGGCGGAGGAGATCATCGAAGCAGGCGGTCTTTCGCCGGTCGAGCAGGTCATCGCACGACTCGAAGGTGCGCCGCCCGAGAAGATCGGCAAGCGGCAGCTAACCGGGGCAGCCGATGCATTGGCACGTCTGTCGATCGGCATGGCGCCTGATCCGCGTTTCGCGTTGCGCAGCCCGAAACTCGGGGAGCCCGTGGTTCTCTTTCGGTTGCCCGAGGGGGTTACCGCGCTCGAGGAAGTCAGCGAGAAATACAAGAACACCCTCGTCGCCATCGCGATGGGAAGCTTTGTCGCCCATGCAGACGGCACGATCGCTGCGAAAGAGCGCAGCGCACTGGAAGCCCGGATCGACACCGCGGAGCTGGCCGGGGCCGAGCGCGCCCGCCTCCTTGCGAATCTTCAATGGATGCTGACGGTCCCTCCCGATTTGGCTCTGTTCCGGCGACGTCTGAAGGATGCTCCGGAAAACCTCCGTCATGAGCTCGGTCAGGTCGCGCTTGCCATGGCAGCGGCGGACGGCGCGATCGAGCCGGGGGAGATCAAGGCGATCGAGCGACTCTACAAAGCGATCGGTCTGACGTCGGATGGCGTCTATTCCGACCTGCACGCACTTACGGCCAGAAGCGAGCCGGTCACCGTTCGGAGGGCTGGTGAGCAGGCACGAGGCTTCGCAATCCCTCCACCGCCAGAGCGTGACGGCAAGGTGGTCCTCGACGCTGGACGCGTCGCCTCGCTGATGGCCGACACGGCGCGCGTATCCTCCGTTCTGGGAGATATCTTCAGCGACGATGACCCCGACGAGGATCTGGATGAGACGCGGGAAGACCTTGGCAACGGCTTCCAGGGATTGGACGCGCAACACGCGGCTTTCCTGGGGGAATTGTTGACTCAGCCGCACTGGGGCGAGGCCGAATTCGTTGCGCTAGCAGGTCGGTTCCGGCTGATGCAGGCCGGGGCTCTCGAAACCCTGAACGAATGGTCTTTCGAGCGCTTCGGTGATGTACTGATCGAAGAATACGAAGGCTACGATCTCAATCCGGATGTCACGGCCGAGGTCAGAAATTAGGAGACGATCGATGCAGACTCCAAGAATCAAACGGCGCGAGCGCGACACCATCATTCAGGCACTTCGGGCAGGTGTGGTGCCCAAGCTGGGGCTACGGCATGTCCAGGTCGGCCGCGTTCGGGAGATCGAGGAAATGGTCCGTGACATCGAGCGTATCGGTGAGGGAGGTGCAGCGATCCGCTTCGTTGTCGGCGAATACGGCTCTGGGAAGACTTTCTTTCTGAACCTGATCCGTCTGGTCGCGCTCGAGAAGGGAATGGTGGTCCTGTCGGCAGATATGGCGCCTGACCGACGCCTCCATGCGACGGGAGGGCAGGCACGATCGCTTTACGCCGAGATGACCCGCAACGCCTCGACCCGCACCAAGCCCGAGGGCGGTGCAATGGCGTCGATCGTTGAACGGTTCGCCAGCCAGGCCGTGCGTGCGGCGGAGACCGGTGACCGGGAGACCGGTGAAGTGATTCGAGAGAGGCTCGCCGATCTGGAGGATCTGACCGGGGGCTTCGACTTCGCCACCGTCATCACCCGCTACTGGGAGGGTTTCGAGACCGGTGACGAAGAGGTCAAATCCGCCGCGCTCCGATGGTTGAGGGCCGAGTATTCGACCCGGACGGACGCGCGCAAGGCGCTCGGCGTCCGGACGATCATCGACGATGCCAACGTCTACGACCAACTGAAGCTGCTGGCGTTGCTCGTGCGCGAAGCCGGCTATCAGGGGCTGGTGGTGTCGCTGGACGAGTTGGTCAATCTCTACAAGCTGACCTCCTTGCGGGCCCGGAATGCGAACTACGAGCAGATCCTGCGCATTCTCAACGATGTGCTACAAGGCAGCGCCAGCCATCTCGGCTTCATGCTGGGCGGGACGCCCGAGTTCCTGATGGACACGCGCCGGGGTCTCTACAGCTACCAGGCGCTCCAGTCTCGACTGGCTGAGAATACGTTCGCGCGCGACGGACTCGTCGATTTGTCGGGTCCGGTAATCCGACTCGCCAATCTGACACCGGAGGACATGTTCGTCCTGCTTACCAATATCCGCCGCGTGATGCAGGGCGAGGACGCCGCCTTGCCGGATGACGCGCTCACCGCCTTCATGACCCATTGTTCCGACCGCATCGGGGACGCCTACTTCCGAACGCCCCGCAATACGGTCACCGCGTTCGTGAACCTGCTTTCCGTGCTGGAGCAGAACCCGGGCGTGCAGGGCCAATTTTTCCTGGCCGGTAGCTGATTGATACGACAGGCCAAACAGGGCCTGTGGACAAACCTCGCCGAGGGGTCCATAGTAGGGGACAGGCCCATCGACCCCGGCGAACACGATGCTCGAGATGATTGCGCGAC
>JAJECB010000509.1 GCA_022822245.1 Gammaproteobacteria bacterium | reverse complement strand
GCTTCGTACGTAATCAGGAATGCAATTATCGCCGCTCTTCGCTCGACCGCCCCTGCGGCAGGTCCTCACCCCGAAGATCAACATCGCTTCCCGCACGCACTAGAATGCGGGCCGCGCGCGAGCGCCCGGTGAGGGAAGAGGGGAGGAATCCGATGTCCGAGAGCCGCGAACCGGTCGAGTGGTACCGGCGCATGCGGCGGCTTCGCCGCTTCGAGATGCGGGCCGCGGAGCTCGTCGGGGACGGCGAGATCGCGGGGCCGGTGCACGAGTACATCGGGGAGGAGGCGGTCGCGGTCGGGGTGTGCGCGGCCCTTCGCTCCGACGACGTGATCACGAGCACCCATCGCGGCCACGGCCATATCCTCGCCAAGGGCGGCGCCTCGGACCGGATGTACGCCGAGCTGCTCGGGCGCGAGAGCGGCTACAACCGCGGCCGCGGCGGCTCCATGCACATCGCGGACTTCTCGCTCGGCATCTACGGCGCGAACGGCATCGTGGGGGCGGGCGCGCCCATGGCCTGTGGCGCGGCGTTCACGTTCAAGGTCCGCGGCGAGGACCGGGTCGCGGTCCCCTTCTTCGGCGATGGGGCGATGAACCAGGGGGTGCTGCTCGAATCGTTCAACCTCGCCGTGATCCTGCGCCTGCCGGTGGTCTTCGCATGCGAGAACAACGGCTTCGCCATCACATCGTCGATAGACGACATGCTGGGCGGCGACCTCGTCCGGCGGGCGGAGGGGTTCGGCCTTCCCGCCCGGTCCGTGGACGGCATGGACGTGCGCGCGGTCCACGCGGCCACCGTCGAGGCGGTCGGGCATGCGCGCACGGGCGGCGGCCCCACCTTCCTCGAGTTCCGGACCGCCCGCTACTCGGTGCACAACATCTCGCAGGGTGGCCGGATGCGCGACAACCGCTCCGAGGAGCTCCTCGCCGACGCGCGCACGCGCGACCCCATCGAGCGGCTCGCGGGCGAGCTCGCCCGGGACGGCGGCTGGGGACCGGGCGGCCGCGAGGAGGTCGACGAGGAGGTGGAGCGCGAGCTCGAGGGCGCGATCGGATTCGCCCGCAACAGCCCCCGGCCGCGGCCGGAGACGGCCCTTGACTACATGTACGCGGAAACGTATCCGGACTTTCCCGCACCGGGCTGGGAGCACTGACGCCATGCCACAGATGACCTACGTCCAGGCCCTCAACGAGGCGCTCCACCAGGCGATGAGCGAGGACCCCTCGGTCTTCATGATCGGCGAGAACATCCGGGGCGGGATGCGCCCGGAGGCGGCAGGACTCGACGAGGCGTTCGCCCCGGAACGGGTGCTCGACATGCCGATCTCGGAGGCCGCCTTCACCGGGTTCGCCAACGGAGCGGCCCTCGCGGGGATGCGGCCGGTCGTCGAGTTCCAGGTCGCGTCACTCATGTTCCCCGCCTTCGACCAGATCGTGAACCAGGCCGCGAAGCTTCCCCTGATGCTCGGCGGGCAGGCGCACATCCCCATCACGTTCTTCCTCATGGGGGCGGGCGCGGGCGGCGGGAGGGCCGGTCAGCACTCCGACAACCCGTACACCTTCCTGGTCCACGCCGGCATCAAGACGGTCGTTCCGGCGACCCCCGCCGATGCCAAGGGGCTCCTGCTCGCCGCGATCTTCGAGGACGACCCGGTAGCGGTCGTCGTCAACGCCAACCTTCTCGGGACGACCGGCGACGTGCCGGCCGGGAGCGAGCGCACTCCGCTCGCGAAGGGAACGATTCGCCGCGCCGGCACGCACGTGACGGTCTGCGCGATCGGAGCCCTCGTGCCCGCCGCCCTCGACGCGGCGGGCCGTCTCGCGGAGGACGGCATCGACGTGGAGGTGTGGGACCCCCGCAGTCTCCTCCCCTTCGACAAGGAAGGGCTTGCCGCATCGGTCGCGAAGACCGGACGCCTGGTGATCGCCGACGACTCGGCGCGCACCTGCGGGTTCGCGGCCGAGGTGGCGGGGCTCGTCGCCGAGCGCTGCTTCGACTCGCTCCGCGGGCCGATCAAGCGGGTCACCCGGGCCGACGTGACGGTCCCGTACAGCACGCCCATCGAGCACGCGATGCTGCCGGCGGCGGGAGAGCTGGAGACGGCGGTCCGGGCGCTCGCCGCCTGACCGCCGGGCGGCTCCGGCGAGACACCCGCGTGGCGTGGGCGCCGCCGGTGGTCGCCGGTAGCCGCGCGCCGCCTCCGCGCCGCACCGAAATGAACGGACCACCCGGGCGGTGATGAACATCCTGTTCATCATGGCGGACCAGCTTCGGTTCGACTACCTCGGCTGCTACGGGCACCCGACGATCCGCACCCCGAACATCGACGCGCTCGCCGCGCGCGGGGTGCGTTTCGATCGCGCCTACGTGCAGTCGCCGATCTGCGGGCCGAGCCGGATGAGCTTCTACACCGGACGCTACGTCCGCAGCCACGGCTCGACCTGGAACGGAGTTCCGCTCCGGGTCGGCGAGATGACCCTCGGAGATCATTTGCGTCCCCTCGGGATGCAGACCGTGCTCTGCGGGAAGACCCATATGCAGGCCGACCGCGAGGGGATGGCGCGGCTCGGCCTCGACCCCGAGAGCGTGGTGGGCGCGCGCGTCGCCGAGTGCGGATTCGACGTCTGGGACCGGCTCGATGGCCTCCATCCGAGTGTGGCTCAGCAACCGAGCCACTACCAGGAGCACCTCCGGGAGCTCGGCTACGACGGACCCAATCCCTGGGAGCAGTGGGCCAACTCCGCGGAGGGAGACGACGGGGAGATCCTGTCCGGGTGGCTGATGCGGCACGCGGACCGGCCGGCCCGCATCGAGGAGCCGGACAGCGAGACTCCCTACGCGACGACCCGCGCCATCGAGTTCATCGAGCAGGCGGGCGACGCGCCGTGGTGCCTGCACCTGAGCTACATCAAGCCGCACTGGCCGTACATCGTCCCCGCCCCGTACCACGACCTGTACGGCCGGGACGATGTCCTGCCCGCGGTGCGGAGCGAGGCCGAGCGCGAGAACGCGCACCCGGTGCTCGCCGCGTACCACGAGCACCGCTTCTCGAAGGTGTTCTGCCGCGACGAGGTCCGCGAGCGGGTGATCCCCGCCTACATGGGGCTCATCACCCAGATCGACGACCAGATCGGCCGGCTCGTCGGGTACCTCGAGGAGAGCGGGCGCGCGGACGAGACGATGATCGTCTTCACCTCGGACCACGGGGACTATCTCGGCGACCACTGGCTGGGCGAGAAGGAGCTCTTCCACGAACCCTCGGTCCGGATCCCTCTCATCGTCGCCGACCCGTGCGAGGCGGCCGGCGCGACCCGCGGAACCGCTTCCCGGGCCCTCGTCGAGGGGATCGACCTCGTGCCGACCTTCGTCGAGGCCGCGGGCGGCAAACCCCGCCGCGAGGTGATCGAGGGGCATTCCCTGCGGCCGCTCCTCCACGGAACCCGGGAGAAGCTCCGCGACCATGTCATCAGCGAGTACGACTACTCGTTCCGGGCGGCGAGGGCGCTCCTCGACCAGCCCGTCGAGTCGGCGCGCCTCGTGATGATCTTCGACGGCCGGTTCAAGCTCATCGAGGCGGAAGGCTTCCGTCCGATGCTCTACGACCTCGAGACGGACCCCGACGAGCTCCACGACCTCGGCGCCGACCCGGCCGCCCACGCGGGCGAGCGCGAACGGCTGCGGGGCGCCCTCGACCGCTGGTACCGCCGGCACCACACCCGCACCACCATTTCCGACGAAACGATCCTCGCCCGCGCGGGCGGGGAGATCGACCGGGGCATCGTCATCGGCTTCTGGGACGAGACGGAGCTCGCCGAGGCGAGGCGCGAGGGCCGCTCCGGAAACTGACCGGGCGCCCGTCGAGGCGGAAGCAGCGTACGATCCCCGCTCGGAACGCGCCGTCGGTGCCACGCGACGCGGAAGGAACCGTCTTCGGAAGGAGCTTCTATCCAGGACTTGACAGGAGTGCAAGGATCGCTCGTTGTCGGATTGCGCCTTCGGCCAATCCGACAACGCGCTGATGCGGCCACCGCTCCACACCGTCCGCACGTTCGTCAAGCCATGGATACAAGTCTCCTTCGGAATGCGCGCGCGGTTCACCGGAGCGATTCGATGGAACCCGGAAGGTTGTCCTGAGAGCGGAGAAGCATGACTGAATCGAGAGCCGGTTACCGGATCGGGGTGGACGTGGGGGGCACGTTCACCGACGTGGTGTGCGTGCGAGACGGGCGCGCGCCCATCGTGTTCAAGGTGCCGAGCACGCCGGCGAACCCCGGCGAGGCCGCACTCGCGGCCGTCGAGCGCCTCGCGGCGGAGGGAGTCGAGCCCGGGTCCCTCGCACAGCTCGCGCACGGCACCACGGTGGCGACCAACGCGGTACTGGAACGAAAGGGCGGACGGCTCGGGATCGTCACCACCGAGGGGTTCCGGGACACCCTCGAGATCGGGCGCCAGATGCGGCAGCAGATGTACGAGGTCTGCCTCGACCCCCAGACCCCGGTCTTCCTCGCCCCGCGCGCGATGCGGCTGGGGGTGCGGGAACGGGTCGGCCCGGATGGAGCGATCATCGAGCCGCTCGACGAGGCTTCGGTGCGGGACGCCCTCGGCCGGCTTGCCGCCGCCGGCGCGGAATGCATCGCGGTGTGCCTGCTCTTCTCGTTCGTCAACCCGGCACACGAGCGCCGCATCCGCGAGATCGCGCGCGCGGAGCACCCGGAGCTCGAAATCTCGCTCTCGTGCGAGGTCGACCCCGCGTTCCGCGAGTACGAGCGGACCGCGGTTACCGCCTTCGATGCGTACATCAAACCGACGGTTCGACGCTACCTCACCCAGCTCGCGGGGCGCCTCGCGGATGCGGGGGTGCCGGCGCCGCTCCAGATCATGCAGTCTCGCGGAGGGCTCGCGAGCGCCGACATCGCGCGCGGCCGCCCGGTGCGACTCTTTCTCTCCGGCCCGGCGGCCGGGGTCATCGGCGGCCAGTCGACGGGGGCGGCGGCCGGGCACGACGACCTCATCACCCTGGACGTGGGCGGCACGAGCTCCGACATCGCGCTCGTTTCCGGAGCGAAGCCCCTCATTCGAAGCGAGGGGGTCATCGATGGATACCCGGTGCGGGTGCCGATGGTGGACGTCAACGCGATCGGGGCGGGCGGGGGGAGCATCGCCTGGCTCGACGACGCGGGCGGGCTTCGGGTCGGTCCCCGTTCGGCCGGCTCGGTCCCCGGCCCCGCCTGCTACGCGCGCGGGGGCCGCGAGCCGACCGTCACCGACGCGTCCATCGTGCTCGGCTACCTCGACCCGCGCTACTTCGCCGGGGGCGCCATCGATCTCGACCCGGAACTCGCGCGCGATGCGATTCGCGAACACATCGCGGAGCCGCTCGGGCTCGGCGTCGAGGACGCGGCGGCGGGCATCCACCAGGTCGTCAACGCGCAGATGGCGGAGGGGATACGCCTCGTCTCGGTCCGCCAGGGCTTCGACCCGCGCGAGTTCACCCTCGTCGCGATGGGCGGGGCGGGGCCGCTCCACGCGTGCGCGCTCGCGGACGACCTCGCCATCGAGCGGGTGGTGGTGCCCCGCCACCCCGGCGTGCTCTCCGCGGCCGGGCTCCTCGCGGCGCCGATCGAGCACGAGGTGTCGACCGCGTACGCCGAGCCGTTCGCGGGGCTCGCGATGGCGCCGGTGCGGCGCATCGTCGCCGGGCTCGACGCCGCGGGCCGCAAGCTCATGGAGCGCGAAGGACTCTCCCCGAACGACGACGTCGAGATCCTCCACTTCGCCGACGTCTGTCACGTCGGCCAGGGCTATCACCTGGAGGTGCCGTTCCATCCCGCCGCCGCCGACGCGCTCGAACGGCTCTACACGGACTTCCTCGCCGCCCACGAGCGGGTGCACGGACACGCGGTCGAGGCGCCGGCGCGCTTCGTCAACCTCCGCGCCGTCCACCGGCAGCGGATGCCCGACACCGCGGGGGCGGCGGCGCCGGGGACGGCCGGCGGCTTGCCCCGTGAAGGTCCGAACCCCGCCGGCACGGGCAACGGCTCCCACCGCACGGCCCGGTTCCCGGACGAGCCGACCCCGATCGAGACCCGCGTCGTCGCCCGCGACTCGCTCGCCGCCGGCGCCCGCCTCGCGGGGCCCGCCATCGTCGAGCAGGAGGACACCACCACCCTCATTCCCCCGGGCTGGACGGCGGTGGCCGGAAGCGGCGGGATCCTGACCCTCACCCCGAACGGCCACCCGGCCCCGGACGCACCCGCGCGAGGCTAGCCGCCATATTTCATCGATGTCCTGCGTACACGGAAAAACCTCCCCCTCGATCCACTGACGGAGTTCCTGCACCGGCACATGAACCGGCACCTCGAGCACAGAACGTACGCGAACGTGCCCTGCTACAACCCGAGGGGGCTGCATCGGGCCATTGCGGAGCACCTGCCGGCGCCGCGAACCCTGCTCGGGGCGTGGCGGGAGATGCGCGAATCGTGGCGGCGCCAGCAGACGGAGCTCGACTACACCTTCGACGCGCCGGTACCTGCCTCCCGACCCGACTCCGCCGCCCGTGCCTGCCGGCTCGAAGCGTCTATGGGTGGCCTCGCCCCGCACACTGACCGCGGAGGCGCAAGGGTTCGGATCGCGAGCGCCGCTTCTCCGACAACGTCGGAGCCAGGCCTTCGAACGGCCGCCTGTTCCCGAGCCCGTCATCCGGGCGCGCGCTCGGTCCGGGTTCAAGGCCGTTCGTCGGGAAGAGTTCGCGGAACTGGAGGAGGGAATCGAGCGCCAGGAGTCGGCGAAGGGAAACCGAACTTCAGCCGGCGCCGCGCCTGCCGCCGATGAACGGGCGGAGGGACGCGATCGTCGTGGGGGCCGGAATCGTCGGGATCTGCTGCGCCCGCTACCTCCAGCGAGAAGGTTTCTCCGTGACCGTCGTGACCCGTGACCCGCCTGGAGAAGCGTGCTCGGCGGGCAACTCGGGCGGGTTCGGGGTCAGCCTGATCGCTCCGGTCGCAACCCCCGGGATCCTGTCTCGCGTCCCGTCGCTGTGGCTGGATCCGAGGAAGCCGCTGGCCATCGAGGTTTCCCTCCTGCCGCGGCTGCTCCCGTGGTTCGCCCGTTTCGTCGCCACCAGCACGCCTGCCCGGTATCGCGCCGCCTCCCGGGCCCGTGCGACTCTGTGCGAGCGCGTGTTCGAAGCCCTCGATCCCCTATTGCAGGACGCCGGGGCGGAGAGTCTCGTCCGGCCCCGGGGAATGATGTTCATATACGACTCCGAGGAATCGCTCGCTCAAGCCCGTCCCGTCCACGACGTCGCACGGGCGCACGGGGTGCCGCTGGAAGAGCTGGATGCCGATTCGGTCCGGAACCGGGAGCCGGCCCTCGGTGCGCGCGCCCGTTGCGGCGTCGTGTCGCCGACCACCCGGCATACGACCAACCCTCGCCGCCTCGTTCAGATGCTGGCGGCGGATTTCCGCCGTCGCGGTGGCCGGGTGGTCGAGGCTGAGGTGCGCGCCGTCGAAGGCGGCGAGCGGCCGCAGGTCGTGCTGGCCGGAGAGTCCATCGCCGCGCAGCGAGTCGTGGTTGCGGCCGGAGTGTGGTCGGGGACGTTGGTCCGGCACCTCGGTCTGCGCGTGATGCTGGCGGCGGAACGCGGCTACCACCTGATGGCCCCGGGGGACGGTGTGCGGCTCACCGCACCCGTTACCCTCTCGGACCGCAATGTCGTGATCACCCCCATGGAGCACGGAATCCGAGTGACCGGCATGGCCGAGTTCGCCCGCGTGGACTCACCCCCGAACGTGGGGCGCGCGCGGCGAATGCTGGCCCAGGCGGAGGACTACGTTCCCGGCCTCGACCTTTCCGGCGCCGGGTGGTGGATGGGGCCGCGGCCCTCGACCCCGGACTCGCTCCCCGTCATCGGTCCCTGCCCGGGCGAGCCGAGAGTCCTGTTGGCGTTCGGCCACGGACACATGGGGCTCGCCTTTGCCGCCATCACGGGGCGGCTCGTCACTTCGCTCGCCGTCGGCAGTCCACCAGAGGTCGATCTGGCACCCTTCGCTCCCACCCGCTTCACGAGAGGGGTCGCGCCTGCGTGAGACTCCTCCCGCGCAGCGGGCCGTTCCGTCCCGCCGGCCCGCCCGGCGCGACCTCCCCTCTCCGCCGGTCCACGGAGTCGGCCGGACCTGCTACGCGGCCGGGACCCGGGGCAACGGAGTCGGAACGAGGCGGGCGAGGCCGGCCCCGTCCACGGTCCGGGCGACGTGCGTAGCCAGATCGTCGGAGATGGGCAGGAGGGGCGCGCGGGGCATGGCGCAGTCGATGACGCCGAGGTGCTCGAGCCCCGCCTTGATCCGCGTATGCATGTCCATGCGCGGCGGCGCTCCGTAGATCGTGCGCACGATGGGATGGAGCCGGTCGGCGGCATCGCGCATCGCGCCAAGGTCAAGGGCCTTCGTCGCCCGCCAGAGGTCCACCAGGAGGTGGGGGGTGAGGTTCGCGAGCCCCGACAGGATCCCGTCCGCCCCCACCGCGCACTGGGCGAGGAACCAGTCGAAGTTCGAGGGGAGCATGGCGACGCGCGGAGCCTCGGACTTGAGGCGCCGGTAGTTGTCCTCGTATGCGGTCATCGTGTCGCTGCCCTCCTTGATGGCGACGACGCCCGGCAACGCGGCGATCCGCATCAGGGTCTCCGTCGGATAACCGCAGCCGGAGGCCAGGGGATACTGGAATATGGAGACCGGCATGCCGGCCTCCTCCACCACGGTTCGCACGTAGGTCACCGGGGCCGTGGTGCCGGCGCCTCCCGCGGCGAAGCTCGGGATGGGAAACAGGACGGCCACGTCGGCCCCGTGCGCCTTCGCGTCGCAGGCCTGCTCGACGGCTTCCCTCGTGCAGTACGGGATGACGCCCGCGAGGAGCAGCCTCGAAGGGCCGAGGTGGTCCCGCGTCGTCTCGATGACCCGGATACGCTCCTCGCGCGTCAGCGCCGCGCCCTCGCCGGCATGGCCGTTGACGAATACCGCCCCGATCCCGTCCGGGGTCGCGCAGTAGTCGAGCAGCCGCCGATAGCTGTCCCAGTCGATACCTCCCCGCTCATCGAACGGCAGCACGGTCGCGACTATGACGTCGGTGAGCTCAACGTGGCGCATTGCCTCCCCCTTCTTCCCACTGGTCCCCGCCGGGCCCGGCCGCCACGGAGTGTGGACCGCCCATCGCACGAATGGTACCGTCGAACGACGGGTCCCCGAGCACGCGGCCGGGCCTCCGGCCGGCCGGGGCAGCGTGGGGTCGACGAGACAGGAGCAAACGGTGAAAGAGCTTCGCGGCAGCTACACGGTACTGATCACCCCATTCACGCGAGACGGGGCGTCCGTCGACGAGCGGGCGCTTCGGAACCTCGTGGAGTGGCAGATCCGGAGCGGGGTCCCCGGCCTCATCATTCTCGGGAGCACGGGCGAGTTCCTGAGCGTGAGCGACGACGAGCGCGCACGGCTCATCGAGGCCACCGTCGACCAGGCGGCCGGCCGCATCCCGATCGTCGTCGGGACCGCGGCGGAGTGGACGGAGACCGCCGTCCGCTACAGCCGGGAGGCCGAAGCGGCGGGCGCGGATGCGCTCATGATTGTCCCGCCCTTCTACTGCGAGCCGGACGCGGAGGAGATCTTCCTCCACTACCGGCGCATCGGCGAGAGCGTCTCCATTCCCATCATGCTCTACAACAACCCCTTCTACGCCAACGTCGACCTCGAGCCGCCGCTCGTGGCGCGCCTTTCGGGGATCGACACGATTCGCTACATCAAGGAGTCGAGCGGCGACATCGCACGCATCCAGGCCATCCGGCGCGAGGCGGGCGATCGGATGACGGTGTTCGCCGGGTTTCACGCCTACGACGGCTTCCTGCTGGGTGCGAAAGGATGGGTCTCCGTCTCGGGCAACGTGATTCCGGAGATGTCGGCGCGGCTGTTCGACCTCACGGTGAACGAAGGCGACCACGCCGCGGGGAGGGCGCTCTCGGACCGCATCCTCCCGATCGTCAACGCGACCGACGGCTCCGTCGCGCGAACCAAGCTCGGGCTCGAGCTGGTCGGCATGCCCTGCGGGGCGCCCCGGCCGCCGCGCCGCCCGGCCACCGCGGCGGATCGGGACACGCTCTCGAAGATGCTCCGCGACCTCGGCGTCGCCCCGACGGGCGTCGACCGCTCCGCCGCCTGAGGCGCCAATCCCGAGGGGCCCCGCCGGCGAGTCGGCCGGGCGCGGTGCAAAGAAAGAGGGCGCGGAGGACGGGCTGGCACCACGAGGCGCCGTCGGCCCTTGCACGGTCCGGGTGAGTCTCCCGTGGAGGCACGGGACGTGCGACGCGGCATGAAGCGGAGCCGTCCCGCGCCCTGGCCCGCAAAATTCACCGATTTCCTGCTGCGGACGCCGATCCATGCGCTGTGACTGGCCGTACTCCCTCAAGCCGCTTCGACGTAGTG
>JAJECB010000515.1 GCA_022822245.1 Gammaproteobacteria bacterium | reverse complement strand
AGATCATGTGGCATGGACAGACGCGGCTGACGAGCGCTGCGCTGGGCCATGCAATCGGGTTTCGGGCCGGTCAAAGGCATGCGCTACGCGTGGACAAATAGCACGTTGTCAACCAGATTTATCATGACTCGGCAGGGCTAGCCGCAATATTTCCCCGATATCCTGGCTGGCGGCCGCCGACCGCAAAGCGGTGAGCGGGCGTACTCTCTCGAGCCGCTTGCGTGAGCGCAGCGCCGGTGTCGGCGCGGATTCGACTCAACTGTGTACTTCCAGGCCGCTCAAGGCTTCTAGAAGAACCGAGGCATGATCGCTCGTGGCAGCATCAGGGTCACGTCCTCGATGAACACCGCGAGCAGAATCACGACGAGGCTCACCGACCCGACCAGCAGGGTCATGCCCATGGCCTGCCGGGGGCGCATGTCGATGATCTTGGAAGCGACGAGCAGGCAGACCCCGTAGGGCGGAGTCACGAGGCCGAGGGCGCCGGTGAGGACGACGACCACGCCCATCTGCACCGGGTGGATGCCGACCGAGTCGCCGAGGGCCTGGACGATGGGGAGGAACATGATGATGGCGGGCACGGTGTCGAGGAACGTGCCCAGGATGAGGAACACGACCACCACCGCGAGCAGCACGCCGAATCGGGTCGCGCCGAACTCCTCCATCATGCCGACCATGGTCTGCGGGAACTCGTAGTAGGCGAGCAGCCAGGCGAAGACCGCGGCGGCGGCGGTCATGATGAGCGGGAGGGCGACGAAGCGGCCCCCCTCGCGCAGCAGCCTCCCGAGGGAACGGAGGGATAGCTCCCGGTACACCAGCGTGCTCAGGATCAGCACGTAGAAGATGGCGATGGCGGCGGACTCGGTCGGGGTGAACACCCCGCCGACGATGCCCCCGATGATGACGAGCGGCACCCCCATCGGAAGGGCCCCCGTCCCGAGGGCCCGCCAGAAGCGGGGCCGCTCCTCGCCGGTGTCGTCGAGGCCGAAGTCGAAGCGCCGCGCGAGGTAGTAGACGAGGCCCATCTGGCCGAAGCCCAGCAGCAGACCCGGGATGAACCCTCCGAGGAACAGCATCCCGATGGAGACATTGCCGAAGGCCCCGTAGATCACCATGAGGATGCTCGGGGGGATGATGTTGCCCATCGTCGACGAGCAGGCGGTGAGCGCCACGGTGAACGGGCGGCTGTAGCCCGCCTTCAGCATCTGCGGCATGAGAACGGAGCCGATGCCCGCGGTGTCGGCGGTGCTGGACCCCGAGATGCCGGCGAAGAGCATGCTGGCGACGATGTTGACCATCGCGAGACCGGCGCGGATCCGCCCGACGAGGGCCCGCGCCAGCACCATGATCCGTTCGGTGAAGCCGGCCGAGTTGCAGAGCAGCCCCAGGGTGTAGAAGAGCGGGATCGCGAGGATCGGGAACGGGGTGAGGCCTTCGAAGATTCGAAGCGCGATCAGGTTGGGCGGCAGACCCTCGAGCACGATGACGAGAAGCGAGGAGAGGATCAGCGCAAACGCGACCGGCACCCGGAGCAGGATGAGGCCGAAGAAGACCGCGAAGAGGGTGACAATCAATGTTCCGGTCCGGACGCGAAGAGGAGGTGGAAGCGCTCGACGAGGAAGAGCAGCATGGCGGCCCCGGCAATGGGCATTCCGACGTAGATGTAGACCATGGGGAAGCCCATCGAGAAGGAGAGGCGGGTGATTCCGAGCCGTGCGTAGTCCGCCCCGTACCACAGGAACACGAGGGCGACGACGGTGACGAGGCCCAGGCTGAGGGCGACGAGGACCTTCTCGACGGATGCCGGGAGATCGTCCGGGAGCACGTCGGCAACGAGGTGTCCGTGGCTCCGCACCCCGAGACTCGTCCCCAGGAGCACGACCCAGATGAAGCAGTAGACCGCGATCTCCTCGGACCAGGGCGTCGATGCGAGGAACACGTACCGGGCGAGGACCTGGACGAAGATCGTCGTCACCATGACGGTGAGGAGGATGGAGCAGACGATCTCGAGGACGGTGTCGACGAGGTTGTTGAGCCGCCTCAGGCCCGCCCATTGCGTTCGCGTGTCCGTGCCCACTCCCCTGCCCGCCGCCTCCCGATGCCCCGAAGTACACAGGGGCGCCCGCGCCGCGTCAAGCGCGCCCGCGTCGACTGCGCGCGGGACTCGATGGCGAACCGTCGCCGCGCGACGCGGGAGCGCTCGTCGTGGGCGAACGCGGCTCACGCGCGCCGAATGCGCGCGGCAAGGGTCGCGGCCATCCCGGCATCCCTCAGCCGATCTCCGGCCTCGGACCGCGAGCCGATTCGGCGTGTCCGAGCTGCCCGGGCACTCGCAACCCGGTTTGCAATGCCCCGGGCCTTCAACCAGAATCGGGCGCTCGACCGCGATTCGCCGGTAAACGTCCCTGTTTCGCGGATTTGCGGTTTTCGCCAGAAATTCTTCGCGATTGCAACCAGATTTCGCGAACCCAGGAGGAGACGAACATGACCAAGGCAAGCAGGTGGGTATCCGGCGGCATCGCCGCGGCGGCCCTCTTTTCCCTTTCCTCGATGTCCGCGCTGGCTGCCGACTTCACCCTGCGCTGCGCCCACGACCAGTCGAAGGAAAGCTTCTACGAGGTCATCTGGCAGACGTTCAAGACCCTCGTCGAGCCGCTCTCCGGCGGGCGCATCGAGGTCAAGGTCATTGGGGGCGCCCAGTTGGGCGACGAGGCGCAGCTCGTCGAGAACATGAAGATCGGCACCGTCGACTGCGCCGGCTCCTCGGTCGGCAACATCGGCGGGCACATCCCGAAGGCGGGTCTCCTCGGCGTGCCCTACATCATCCAGAACGCGATGCACCGGGAGCGGATCGTCGCGAGCGACGGCCGTTTCTTCGCTGCCCTGGCGGAGGTGGTCGGCGAGTCGGGCGACTGGCGGGCCCTCGGGATGACTACCGCCGGCACCCGCAGCGTCTACAACAGCGTGCGTCCGGTCAACACGCCGGAAGATCTGGAGGGGCTCAAGATCCGGGTCATGACCTCCGACACCCAGGTCAAGAGCTGGAAGGCGCTCGGCGCCGTCCCGACCGCGATGGCCTTCTCCGAGGTGTACACGGGCCTCATGACCAAGACCATCGACGCGGCCGAGAACTCCCCGATGTTCCTCTGGAACATGAAGCATTACGAGGGCATCAAGTACTACTCGCTCACCAGCCACATGGTTGCCACCGGCATCACCATGATGAGCGAGAAGACCTATCAGAAGCTGCCGCCGGACCTGCAGAAGATCGTGCTGGAGGCGGGCGCGATGGCCACCGCGGTCGGCCGTTTCTACGACCGGCAGGCCAACGAGCGGTTCATGCGGCAGGTCGTCGATGCCGGCATCGTCGTCAACGAGGTGGATACCGCCCCGTTCGTCGCGAGGACGGCCCACCTGCACGACGAGTTCGCCAAGAACCTCGGGGCGGAGGCACTGTTGGAGCTCCTGCGCGAGGAAGCCAAGGCGGCCATGTAGAGGTTCCGAAGAACGGGTCCGAACCGTCGACCCGGGCGCTCCCGCCGGAGCGCCCGGGCTCCCCTGTCGTCTCGAAGCCGGATGCCGGACTCTTTATTCCCGGGTCGAGAGGCGATTACGGCGTCCCGTCCCGAAATCGGGTGAGATCACGGGCTGCACCATGAATCTTCTCAAGGACATACGGGTCGCGAGCTTCAACCACATGCTGATGGGGCCGGCGGCCGCGCAGTACCTCGCCGATCTCGGGGCCGACGTGATCAGCGTGGAGCCTACCGGCGGGGCGTTCCAACGCAACTGGGCGGTGGGAAACCTCTTCGTCGACGGCCAGAGCGTCAATCACCTCACCGTCGCGCGGAACAAGCGAAGCCTCGCCCTCGACCTCAAGGCAGAGGCCGGGAAGGAGATCGCGCGGCGTCTCGTGCGGTCGTCGGACGTGGTGATGGAGAACTTCCGGCCCGGGAGCATGGAGAAGCTCGGGCTCGGCTACGAGGACTGCCGGAGCCTCAACCCCCGGATCATCTACGCTTCGGCCACCGGGTACGGCCGCGACGGGCCCTACCGTGATCGGCCGGGACAGGATCTGCTCGTCCAGGCCCTCTCCGGACTCGCATCCGCAACCGGCGACTCGGACGGTCCGCCGGTCCCGGTGGGGCCGACGGTCGTCGATCATCACGGCGCCGCGCTTCTCGCCCTCGGGATACTCGCCGCGGTCATCGGACGGGGCGAGGACGGCGGGCGCGGACGGCGCGTCGACGTGGACCTTCTCTCGGCCAGCCTCGACATGCAGTTCGAATCCCTTGGCTGTTTCCTGAACGGCCATCGAACCGGATCTCCGCGCGGCCCGGGAAACATCGCGGCCTGGTTCAGCGCGGTTCCGTACGGGATCTACGCGACCGCCGACGGCCATCTCGCTCTTTCCATGAGCAGCATGGACGCGCTCGCGGCCGCGTTCGAGCTGCCCGCGTTCGCCGGAGTCGCGGAATCCGACGCCTTCGCCCGCCGGGAGGAATTCATCCCGGCGCTCCGCGACGTGGTAGCCACGCGCACGACCGGCGAATGGATCGAGCATCTGTCCGATCACCCCGGCGTATGGCATGCCCCCGTCCAGGACTACGACGCCCTTCTCGAGGATCCCCAGGTTGCCCACAACGGCTCGTTCGTCACGGTGCCGGGCGCGACGGGCGCGCCGATCACGATGGTGAGCCACCCCGTGACCTACGACGGAGAGCGGCCCGGTGTGCGTCTGGCGCCACAGCCGCTCGGCGCGCAGAGCCGCGAGATCCTGGCCGAGATCGGCTACGGGCCCGACGAGACGGACGCGCTGGCCGAGGCCGGGGTGGTGCACTGCGGAGAGCCGGCCGCCCCCGCCTGAGTCGGGCGGCCCGGAACGGAGCGCGACAACCATGCTCGTGGACATGCACGTACTGAGTTTTTGCCACTATCTGCAGGGGCCCGCGTGCACCCAGTACCTTGCCGACATGGGCGCGGACGTCATCAAGATCGAGCCGCCGGGCGGTGCGTTCGAGCGGCACTGGTCGGGCGGGGAGTCGTACGTGGACGGCGTCAGCGCCTTTCTGATGTGCGCCAATCGCAACAAGCGAAGCCTCGCCATCGACCTCAAGAACCCGGCCGCGAAGGACATCATGGACCGGCTCGTCGACTGGGCCGACGTGGTGGTGGAGAACTTTCGTCCGGGGGTGATGGAGCGGCTCGGCCTCGGCTATGAGACGCTTCGCCGTCGCAAGCCGGAGATCGTGTACGCGTCCGCGACGGGCCTCGGCGCGGCGGGACCGATGAAGGACCGTCCGGGGCAGGACCTGTTGATGCAGGCGCGCTCGGGGCTGATGGCGGTCACCGCCAACCACGAGATCGGCCCCACCGCGGTCGGAGCGGCCATCGTCGACCAGCACGGCGGGGCGCTGCTCGCCATGGGCGTCCTCGCCGGCTACGTCCGCCGCCTCCGGACCGGCGAGGGGACCCGGGTCGAGGGCAGCCTCCTCAACGCCGGCATCGATCTCCAGACCGAGGCGCTCACCAAGTACTTCGCTCGCACGGTGAAGGGGGACGTCTTCACGCGCGACCGCCATGTCGGGAGCTGGTACCACCACGCGCCCTACGGCGTGTATCGGGTGGCCGACGGCCACATCGCGCTCTCCATGAACGAGGCGGCCAAGGTGGCGGAGGCGCTCGACAGCGACGCCTTGCGTGCGCTCAACGAAATCGACCGCTACGCCGAGCGCGACCGCTACGCGCGGGCGGTCGCGGCGGAGCTCCGCGATTGGTCATGCGCGGAGCTTGCGGCCGCGTTCGACGCCCACGGCGTGTGGTTCGAACGGGTCCAGGACTATGACGCCTTGCGGGCGGACCCTCAGGTCGTCTTCAGCGAATGCTTCCGCGAGGTACCGGTCGGAGGCGATGGCCGGACGGCCACCCTCGTCAACCACCCGCTGCGCTACGACGGCGCGCTTCCGGACTTTCGGCACATGCCGCTCGCGGCGGGCGAGCACAGCCGCGAGATCCTCGCCGAGCTCGGCTACGCTCGCGAGGAGATCGAGGGCTTCGTCGCCGGTGAAGTGGTCGTCGCCGCGGCGCAGGATGTGGGCCGTGGATCGGCCGCCGCGCCGGCGCCGCGGTGACGGGGCGCGGGGGTCGAGGTTCGCCGACGCCGCAGTCGAGCACTTCGCGGAAGCGGCGCGAGGGAACATGGCCCGCCAATGCGGCCGGGGCGGGCCGCCGCGGGCAGGAAGTTGACGAGAATTCCGCGCTGAAGGAAGAAACGGAGGCACGAGCATGCTCCCAGCCCATCCGGACGGATTCCACGGCATCTATCCCGCCACGTTGTGTCCCTTCACGCGCGACGGCGCGGTGGACGAAGCGGCGGTGGCGCGCCACGTCACCGGCCTCGCGGACGTCGACGGCATCGTCGGCGTCCTCTGCAACGGCCATGCCGGCGAGAACTTTCTCCTCACGAATCGCGAGACGCGGCGCGTGGCGGAGATCGTGTCCGACGCGATCGGTGACCGTGCGATCGTCGTCTCGGGCGTCAACCGCGAGGGAAGCCGGGAGGCGGCGGATCTCGCCAGCAAGGTGGTGGCGGCCGGCGCCGACGCGGTCATGGTGTTTCCGCCCAACGCCTGGGCGGGCGGCCAGGACAGGGGCGTGGCCCTGAACCATCACCGGGTCATCGTCGAGGCCGTGGACGTGCCGGTCATGCTCTTCCAGGGCCCCGCCGCGAGCGGCTTCGCCTACCCGCCGGAGGTCCTGGCGGAGCTCGTGCGGCTTCCTCGGGTGGTCGCAATCAAGGAGGGGAGCTGGGAGGTCGCCGCCTACGAGGCCAATCGGCGGCTCATCAAGTCGGTCGCGCCGCACGTGGCGGTGATGGGTTCGGGCGACGAGCACTTGCTCACGAGCTACGTCGTGGGCAGCGAGGGGAGCCTCGTCAGCCTCGCGGTCGTGATCCCCGAAGCCATCGTGCGACTGGACCGGGCGGTGCGGGCGGGCGATCTCGCGGCCGCCCGGGCCGCGCACGAGATCATCTACCCGCTCGCGAAGGTGGTATACGGCATCCCGCCCGGCAGCCACGCGACCGCGCGATTGAAGACCTGCCTCCAGTTGCTCGGAAAGCTCGAGAACGACCGCGTGCGTCCGCCCATCGGTCCGCTGGACGGGGCGGAACGGGAGATGCTGCGCGAGGCGTTGGAGCTGTCCGGGCTGCTGCTTCCGAGGGCTTCCTGACCGCCCGATACATACCGGTTCGCAAAATTACCGATTTTCGTCGCGAGGGCGCCGAGACGGCGCTGTGACTGGCCGCACGGACCGAAAGAGCGCATGCGCGCTGCTGAAGGCGTAGCC
>JAJECB010000507.1 GCA_022822245.1 Gammaproteobacteria bacterium | reverse complement strand
ACGAGCTGAAGAAGATCTACTGGCTCCTGAGCGGCATGATCGGCCGGCCGGTCGCCCAGTCCTACGACGGGCGGCTGCTCTACGACGTGCTGGACACCGGCGCAAGAATCGATACCCGCGTTCGCGGAGACCTCACCCGCCAGGAGCTCTCCTGGCATACGGACTACGGGTTCAACTTTCCTCCGCCCCACATCGGTCTCCTGGTCCTCAGCACGGCGCGCGAGGGGGGAACCAGCAGCGTCGCGAGCATGCTTGCGATTCACAACGTGCTGCGTGACCGACATCCGGCGTTGCTCCGGCGGCTCTACCAACCGTTCTGCTGGAACCGTCAGGGCGAGCACGCCGAGGGTGACGTGGTCGTCCACCGGTTTCCGGTGTTCTCCTACGATGGCCGAGAGGTACGGGGTCGCTTCATCAAGTGGTTGCTCTACAAGGGCTATGAGCTGGCCGGCGAGCCCTTCGATCGAACCGGCCGGGACGCGATCGAGACCATGTTCGACATCATGAGCGAGCCCGGTCGCCATGTATCGTTCTCCCTGGAAGCCGGCCAGATCCAGTATCTGAACAATTTTCGAATCGCCCATCGCCGCACCGAGTACGAGGACGCGACAGACGATCCCGAGGCTCGCCGGCACCTGGTGAGGATCTTCCTGCGGGACGAGGGCAGACGAAGCTTCATGGGATAGTCGCTTCCCGTCGCGTGCTCCCCGGTCGTCGCCGGTCCCGGCAGTACGCCGGTTGCCGGATGCGGCCATGCCGCGGCGATTATCGACCGCGGGCGAGCCGTTTCCCTCGACGCCGGCGCGGTGTGCCGGCAAGGTCGTCCGCCACCTTCTTCTTGCGCCGGTACACGTAGACGCCGGAACCCGCGATCAGGGCGCAGCCGAGCAGCACCCAGACGTCGGGAAGGTGGTCGAACACGAGCCACCCGAGGGCAATCGCCATCGGCAGCGCGACATACTCGAACGGCGCGAGGGTGGCGGCGTCGCTGAGCCGGTAAGCCTGCGTCACGGAGTAGGCGATGAACGCCGAAAGGCCGCCCAACAGCACGAACCAGAGCCAGTGCTCCAAGGTAGGCCAGGTCCAGGCGCGCAGCAGGAAGAGCGCCGATCTGCTCTCGATGCCCGCGGCGTAGCGACCGTCGCCCGCCACGAAGAAGAAGAGGAGGCTGACCGCGACCAGGGTGATCTGGATGTAGATCGCCATGGCGGAAGCCGGCGCGCTTGCCCGAAGCCGCCGGGTCAGGATCTGCATCGCGGCATACGCAAGCGCCGCCAAGACGGGAAGCAGCATGGTCAGCCGGTCGACGGAATGTCCGAGCTCGGCGCCTCCCGGCCGGAGCACCACCAGCACGCCGGCGAATCCGACCGCGACCGCGGAGAAGCGTCGGACGCCTACCCTTTCCCCGAGGAACGGGATGGAGAGAAGGGTGATGAAGAGCGGCGCGACGAAGAAGAGCGCGGTCGCATCGGCGAGGGGGATTGCCGCGAGGGCCGCGAAGAACGCGATGTTCGCGACGACCATGCAGAGTCCGCGCGCGATGTGGGCTCCGGGGCGACGGGTGCGCAGCGCGCGGAGCCCGCCCTCGAAGCGCAGCATGGCGAGGCTGAACACAATCGCCACCACCGCACGCACGAAGACGATTTCGTGGAGCGGATAGCGATCCGAAAACTGCTTCAGGATTGCGTCGTTGACCGTGATGGTCATCATCCCGAGGCAGATGAACAGGATCCCGAGGCGAGGATTGTGCGCTGGTCGAAACCCCCTGCTTGACATCTCGGGCGAGCCCTTGGCGAGTGCGGCCGGAGCGATGCCGCTCCGCATGGGCAAACCTAACGCAAGTCGGCCCCGGTGCGACAGGGTGGATCCGGGACGCCTCCATCGGTTCTCCCCGGCGACCGGGGCGGTGCGCTCGCTGTCCGCTTGCCGCCGCGATTCCCGCCAAGGAGAATCGGGCCTGGCGCAACGGCGAGGAGGCGGGCAGATGGCGGTCATTCTGGGAAGCGGCGAACACCGTTACCGGGTCGTCGAGGACTGGGCGAAGCTGCCCGACGGGTGGGAGTTCCGCGATGTCGCCGCCGTGGCGGTGGACGGCAAGGACCGAGTCTATGTGTTCAACCGGGGCGATCACCCGATGATCGTCTTCGACCGCGAGGGCAATTTCCTCAGATCCTGGGGCGAGGGAGAGTACCCTCGCGCCCACGGCATCCATGTCGGCCCGGACGAGACGCTCTACCTCACCGACGACGGCAGCCACACCGTCAGGCGCTGCACGCTCGAAGGCAAGGTGCTGATGACGCTCGGCGTGCCCGGCACCCCGGCGCCCTTCATGAGCAACGAGCCGTTCCACCGCTGCACCCACACCGCGCTCTCGCCCGACGGGCACCTGTTCGTCTCCGATGGCTACGGCAATGCCTGCGTCCACAAGTACTCGCCGGACGGGAAGCTCGTGAAGACCTGGGGCGAGAGCGGCTCCGGCCCCGGACAGTTCAACATCGTCCACAACATCACCGCCGATGACGACGGCTGGATCTACGTGGCCGACCGCGAGAACCACCGCGTCCAGGTCTTCGACACCGAAGGGCGCTACGAGGCGCAGTGGAGCAACCTGCACCGGCCGTGCGGGCTCTTCATGCCGAGAGGCTCCTGCCCGCATTGCTTCATCGGCGAGCTCGGGCCCGGCATGGCCGTCAACCGCAACGCCCCGAATCTAGGCCCGCGGCTCTCGATCGTCACCCACGAAGGCGAACTGGTCGCCCGGCTCGGTGGCGAGGACGGACCGGGGCAGGAGCCCGGCAAGTTCCTTGCTCCCCACGGACTCACCGTGGACAGCCGCGGTGACATCTATGTCGGCGAGGTCTCCTATACGAGCTGGCCGTCGAGCTTCGGAGACCGGGAGCGACCCCGCTATCTGCGGAGCCTTCAGAAGCTCGAGAAGCTCTGAGCCCCGCCCATGGAGGGCGACGCGTTCCGGCTCGGTCGGGTCAACCTCCGATGCCGCTCCCGGGAGTCGCGCGACCTCGCCAACCGCTTCAGGTCGCGTAGCGGGTGAAGGCGACGGTGCTCGCCCGGGCGCGCCAGTCCGTCTTCACGTTGACGAGCGCGACGCGTCCCCGGTCCACCTCGACCTGCGCCCGCTCCAATGCAGGTCGAATCCCGGCCGGATCCTCCACGTGCTCGCCATGGCAGCCGAGGGCCTGCGCGATCAGGTCGTATCGGGTGTAGCCGAGGTCCCGGCCCGGCTTGTCGCGGTCGGGGTCCCCCGTCCACCCGCCGTTGAGGCTCACCACGATCAGGAGGGGAACGTCGTGCCGCACCGCGGTGTCGAGCTCCATGACGTTCATGCCGAGCGACCCGTCCCCGTGCAGGGCAATGACCTGGGCTTCCGGCTTGGCCAGCTTCGCGCCGATGGCGCACGGCAGTCCCACCCCCATGGTGCCGAATACCCCCGAGTTGATGCGATGGCGCGCGGTATGCGTCGGGATCGCCTGGCGTCCGTAGTTGAGGATCTCCTGGCCGTCGACGACCAGGACCGCGTCGCGGTCCATGAACTCGCGGACCTCGGCGCACAGACGCAATGGATGGATCGGGACGTCGTCGTTCGAAAGCAACCGTTCGTGGTCGCCCTCCCGCCCCGCGTTCCGCCCCGCGAGTCGTTCGCGCCACGTCGCGTAGCGATCGGGGTCCCCCTTGCCGGTCGCGCACAGCGCCTCGAGCGCGGCGCGGGCATCGCAGACCACCCCGAGGTCGAGGCGAGGGCTCGTGTCAATCTCTTCGGGGTCGATGTCGATTCGGACGAACTGCGCGTCAGGATGAAAACGCGGAGGATCGCCGTGGGCGATGACGTAGTTCATGCGGGTCCCGACCACGAGGACCAGGTCCGCTTCACGGAAGGCGGTGGAGCGCGCGGTGAGAAAGCTCAACGGGTGATCCTCGCGGATCACCCCTCGGCTCTGGGGCGTCGTGAAGAAGGGGATTCCGAAGTGGTCGACGAAGGCCTCGAGCGCCGCTTCCGCCTCCGACCAGAGGATGCCTCCTCCCGAGACGACAATGGGCCGTTCCGCCGCCGCAAGCCGGCCAAGGATGTCTGCGACCGCTTCGGCGGAAAGACTCGGGCGGTGGCGGTCCCTTCCGTTCGCCGGTCCCTTCCAGGGGATATCGTCCTCCTCGACCGGGGTGTAGAGCACATCTCCCGGAAGGTCGAGGTACACCGGCCCGGGCTTGCCCGACATGGCGCATTCGAACGCGCGATCGACGAACTCCGGGATCCGGCGTGGATCGTGCACCCGCTCGGCCCACTTCGTGGCGGGCTTCATCATCGCGAGCTGATCGATCTCCTGAAACGCGCCGCGCCCGAGCGCCCCGAGCGGGGCGGACCCCCCGAGCGCGACCACCGGCACGCAGTCGGCCCAGGCATGGGCAACCCCGGTGATGAGGTTGGTGGTGCCGGGTCCGGACGCCGCCATGCAGACCCCCGGGCGGTTCCGAATGCGGGCCCACGCATGGGCCATCATCGCCGCGGCCTGTTCGTGCCGCACGTCGATGCCGCGGATCCCTTCGGCCATGGTGGCGGTTTCGGCCGCCATCATCGGGCCGCCCATGAGGTAGAAGAAGCACTCGACGTCGTGGCGCTTGAGCGCCTTCGCGAGAATTTCCGAGCCAATGAGAGTCATTTCCAAAGCGCCGCTCGAGACTGGGACCTTTATACATGACTCCGTCGCCCCTCCGGGACCCCTCGGACCAGCGAAAATGGGGTCGGAGTAGTGGCGGCGGCCGGGGTGCAGGCCGAATGGGGCAATGATGCCGCCTTGCCGAATGCTTCGCGTGCGGGAGGTACGCGAGCGGAAACCGGGCCATGGAGGGAACCGGATGCGCGACCGGAACACGGGAGAACGGGACGAATGACGACAGGACCGTGGACAAGAGCTGCGGCCGTGGTTCTCACTGCCGTTGCGGCCCTCTTCGCGCTCGCAGTCGAGGCGCGGGCATCTTCGACGGATGGACCGGACATCGTGCGGACGGGGCAATTCGTGCCGGGGCTGGAACCGTACGACCGGATCGTGGCGCGGATCATGCGGGTCCACCGCATTCCCGGAGCTGCCGTCGCCGTCGCGCGGGACGGGCGCCTCGTCTATGCCCGCGGTTTCGGAATGGCGGACCGGCTGCGTGAAGCTCCCGTTCAACCGGACTCGCTTTTCCGAATCGCGAGCCTCTCCAAGCCCATCACGGCCGTCGCGGTGCTCAAGCTCGTCGAGGACGGGCGGCTCAAGCTGGACGCCCGGGTATTCCAGGACCTGCTCTCCGGGATTGAGCCGCACCCTCCCAAGGATCCACGGATGAACGAGATCACGGTGCGAGACCTCCTTCGCCACAGTGGAGGGTTCGATCGTGATCGAAGTGGAGACATTCAGTGGGAGACGTTCCCGGTGGCATATCCGGGAATCTCCTCGTTCTCGATGGTCCGGCTTTTCGGGAGCGGCTCACGCAGTCCAGCGCGGCGTCCTCGATCTCGGGTTCGCAGGCTGGCGTTTCGCGAGCGTTGGGATCAAGCCTCGGCCGCCGCCGTGAATTTTCATCATCGGGGAATCTGAAAAGCAGTCCGGCGCGACGCTGGAACCCCTCATTTCAGAGGGCGCCGAAGATTTGTTGGAGCGCTCGTTGCCGGGCGAACAGGGAAGCGAACCGTTTGAGCAACGGGCGCAGTCGTTCCTCGCGCCAGTTGGGCATACGTCAATCGGGCGACACGACGGTCCAGTTGCCGGCGTTCGCCGCGCTCGCCAGCCGCCCGTCGTAGCACACGAATCGGTGCAGGGACTCTCCGAAGAG
>JAJECB010000490.1 GCA_022822245.1 Gammaproteobacteria bacterium | reverse complement strand
CGGGGTGATCGCGTCGTCGAGGAGATGCGGCGGGGTCTCCGCGTTGACCGGGCGGTCGTTGAGGAGGGTGAGCCCGTCCTTGCCCACCAGCACGTTCTCGTCGGCGAACGCGGCGGGGATGAGCCCGGCCGGCATGTTGCGGTGGAACGGAATCGCCGCGCCCACCATCGCGGCCATGGTCGCGAGCCCGGCGCCCCGGAGGAAGCCCCGCCGGTCCGAGCCCGACTCGCGGCCGAAGAAGGCGCGGTCGGCGGCGATCGGGTCCTTCGCGAAGAACTCGTGGAGGTCCTCGCGGCTCTCCGGGCTCGAAGATTTCTCATTGGTCATGGCGATTTTTCCTCGTTTCGATCTCTGCATGCATCGGCACAACGGGAAAAGTCTTGCAAACGGTTCGGACCGAGTGCAAGGAGCTGGCCCGGAGGCCCCGTTGACCTTTCCGTGACTGGAAACCGTATGCTGGGCAAGTGCACGCGGAAAACGTCAGCCCGGGAGGCACGGCCATGAGGCACGGTGTGACGCAACGACTTGCCGCCATCGTCGCCACCGCGGCGTTCGCGCTCTCCCTCGCCGACGCGGCGGCGGCCCACTCCCGGCCGGAGACGACCGCCCCCGCGGACGGCGAGGTGGTCGCGGCGGCGCCCGCGGTCATCTCCATTTCGTTCGACAAGCCGATGCGCGTCACCACGATCGAGCTCACCGGCGCGGACGGCGACACCTTCGCCCTCGAGCGCACGGACGAGATGGCCCCCGTGACCCGCTTCGAGGCGACCCCGCCGCCCCTCCCCGCCGGGCACTACACCGTGACCTGGCGCGGGCTCTCCGAGGACGGCCACGCGATGAGCGGCCGCTTCTCCTTCGAAATCCGGCCGTAGCCCGGAAAATTCACCGATGTCCTGCTGCGGTCGCCAATTCTCCCGCTATCGCGGGCCGTACTCCCTCAAGCCGCTTCACCGTAGTGTCGACTACGCCTTCAGCGTCTTTCGGTCCGTGCGGCCCACTACCGCGGCATCTTGGCGCCCTCGCGACGAACATCGGTGAATTTTCCGGGCCAGGCTTCGCCGTGCTTTCGACCGTCCTCGACATCGACGGGGTGACGGCGGTCGAGATCCTCGTCAAGACCGGCGCCTCGGCCGGCTCGCTCGCGGCCGCCGGAAGCGTGCTCGCCCTCCTCGCCCTCACCCGCTTCGACGGCGCGACCGCCCGGTCGCTCCGGCGGACCGCGGTGGCCGCGGCGGCGTTCGCGGCCGCCGCTTCGGTGCTCCGCATTCCGGTCCGGGCGAGCTTCCTCATGGGCGGGACCTTCTCGGGCGCCTTCGATCCGGCCATCGTCGGGATGGTCGCCGAGAGCCCCCTCGGCACGAGCCTCTGGGTCCGGCTCGCAGGGCTCGCCCTCGTCTGTCTCGCGGTCGTCGACCGTCGCCAGGCTCGCATCGCGGCCGGGTGTGGGGCCGCGCTCGTCTGCGCCTCGTTCGCGTTTCGTGGCCACTCCCTGGAAGAGCCCCGGCTGGTTCTCGGTCTCCTCGTCACCTTCCACCTGCTCGGGCTCGCGTTCTGGGTCGGGGTGTTCGCCCCGCTCCACCGGCTCGCCGGAAGCGACACCCATGCGGCGGGCGCGCTCGCCGCGGAGTTCAGCGCGTGGGCGGTCCGGGTCGTCCCCGCGCTCGCCGCGGCCGGCGTCGCCCTCTTCGTCATCCTCACCGCCGACCCGCTTGCCGCCCTCGGCACGCCCTACGGGCAGCTCCTCGCCGTGAAGCTCGCCCTCTTCACCCTGCTCCTCGGTCTCGCCGCCCTCAACCGGTACCGCCTGACCCCCGCCCTCCAGACGCGGACCCTCCGGGCGGGAGCGAACCTCCGCCGGTCGATCCGCCTCGAGGCCCTCGTCGTCCTCGCGATCCTCGCGACGACCGCGACCCTCACCACCGTCGCCTTCCCGGAACGGCCCGCCGAGCACGGAGCCGCCGGGGAGACCGAATCGTCGGCCGTCCCGGCCCTGACCTCGACTTCGTCCCCGCACCGCCATGGGTGAATGCGCATGACCCGGACCCGCCCGCGTCGGCGTGCGGCGCTCCTTGCCGCGATCGGCGCCGCGCTCCTCGCCGCGGCGGCCGGCTCGTACCTCTGGTTCGCGACCCGGGGCGACGGCCCGCTCCGCGCGGATGCCTCGGACCTCGAGCTGGTCACCCTCGGCGCCGCCGTCTACACCGAGCACTGCGCCTCGTGCCACGGCCGGAACCTCGAAGGGGAGCCCGACTGGCGCCGCCGCCGGCCCGACGGCACCCTCCCCGCCCCGCCCCACGACGCGACCGGCCACACCTGGCACCACGCGGACGAGCTCCTGTTCCGGATGACCAGGGAGGGGCCGGCCGCGGTGGTCGGAAAGGGCTACCGGAGCACGATGACCGGCTTCGCCGGCATCCTCGACGACCGCGAGATCTGGGCGAGCCTCGCCTACATCAAGAGCCGCTGGCCGGCCGAGATCCGCAAGGTCCAGGCCAAAATCGACGCGAGCGCCCGAAAGTAGCCCGCACCCGCATCCTGCCCCTTCTCCCATCCGTGAAGGGCCGGTCTTCGCCGGCACGCAACGGACCCGGTCGCTTGTGCGGCATTGAAGCGGTGTGGAATGATTGCCGCAGTGCATCGGAAAGGGGGAGTCCCACAATGGCGAGCGTGAACTCGAAGCGAATCATCATGGCCATTGCGGGGGTGGCGGCAATCGTGTCCGCGGGCGCATTCCGCGCCGCCGCCGCGGCCGAGCTGACCCTGGTCTATCCGTTCCCCGACTTCCTGATCTACACCAAGCAGTGCAAGCAGCTCGCCGCCGACATCACCGCGGCATCCGACGGCAAGGTGTCGATCGAGGTCCTTCCCTTCAACTCGATCAAGATGTTCCAGCAGCCGGCGGCGGTCCGGAAGGGGCGCGTCGATCTGATGTGCACGCCGTACGCGTTCTTCGCCAACGCCGTGCCGGAGAACGAGGCGGTCTCGACCTCCGCCTCCAATCCGAAGACCGTGCGCGCGAACGGCGGCTTCGAGATGCTGGACAGGATCCAGCAGGAGCATTTCGGGGTGAAGAGTCTCGGCTGGACCGCGTCCGGCGGGCGCTTCCGCATCTACATGAAGGATCCGCCGAAGTTCGATGCCGACGGAATGCTGGATCTGTCCGGCGTCAAGCTGCGTGACAATCCGATCTACGGCGCGTTCTTCCGGGCCATGAACGCGTCCACCCATCCACTGCCGTCGACGGAGGTCTACTCCGCCCTCGAGAAGGGGGTGGTCAACGCGAGCGCCTGGGCCACCATCGGCCTCAAGGGCCTCAAGTGGGACAAGTTCCTGCGCCACGCGGTGGAGCCCGAGTTCTACCACACCGACATCGGCTGGTTCATCAACCTCGAGAGGTGGAACAGCCTCGATGCCGACGCGCGCACCCTCATCCAGGACCTGGTGATCGCGAACGAAGA
>JAJECB010000269.1 GCA_022822245.1 Gammaproteobacteria bacterium | reverse complement strand
TCGAGCTTGCCGAGGAGGGCGGCGGTGCGCATTTCCCCCAGCATGTCGAGGTCGTTGTTGCTGGCTGCCCCGTCCGTGCCGAGGGCGAGGTTCACCCCGGCCGCGGCGAGGCGCGGCACCGGGCAGACCCCGCTCGCGAGCTTGAGGTTCGACTCCGGACAGTGCAGCACCGAGGCGCCCCGGTCCGCGAGCTCCCCGATCTCGTCGGGGAGGAGGTCCGTCATGTGGACCGCGGCGAGCCGCGGGTTGACGAGGCCGAGCCGGGCGAGGCGGGCGAAGGGGCGTTCGCCCGTCTCGCGGACCGCGTCCTCGACCTCGCGCGCGGTCTCGTGCAGGTGGATGTGCACCGGGAGATCGAGACGCTCGGAAAGCTCGTGGATCCGCTCGAACGCCTCGTCGCCCACCGTGTAGGGGGCGTGCGGCGCGAACGCCGTCGTCACCAGGGCGTCGCCCCGGAACGCCTCGTGCACCTCGAGTCCGCGCGAGAAGTACGAGTCCCGATCCGCCGCCCACGCGGTCGGCACGTCGAGGACGATGAGGCCGAGCACGGCCCGGATCCCCGCGTCCCTCGCAACCTCCCCCACCACGTCCGGAAAGAAGTACATGTCATTGAAACAGGTGGTACCTCCCCGCAGCATCTCGACCGCGGCGAGGCGTGTGCCGGCTCGGACGAACCCTTCGTCCACGAACCGGGCCTCGGCCGGCCAGACATGCTCCGAGAGCCAGGTGTCGAGCGGCAGGTCGTCGGCGAGGCCCCGGAACAGGGTCATCGCGGCATGGGTATGGGCGTTGACGAACCCGGGCACCACCGCGTGTTCGTCGAGATGCACGCGCTCTCGGGCGGAGAACCGCGCGTCGATCTCGTCCGCAGGGCCGAGCGCGGCGATGGCGCCGCCCTGCACGGCGAGCGCGTGGTCCTCGAGGACGCGCCCGGCCGGCTCGACCGGGACGATCCACGAAGCGCTCAGCACGAGATCCGCCGATTCCCCGTTTCCCATGGCGGAATTCTAGCCCCCAAACCCGATACGCACGGCGGGCGGATAGAATGCGCGGCTGGATTTCGCGGGCAAGCGGCCGACGGGACGAGGTGATCCCCGAGGCGCGCCGGCACGGAGACGACGATGCCGGAGATGAAGCGGTGACGGGTACCGGACAGCGCCCGAGCATCGCCTACCAGGGGGAGCCCGGGGCGTACTCGCACGCCGCCTGCCGGGAGGCTCGGCCCGACTTCGAGCCCCTTGCGTGCCCTACCTTCGAGGAGGCGTTCGAGATCGTCGAGTCGGGCGGCGCGTCCTGCGCCATGATCCCCATCGACAACTCGCTCGGGGGGCGGGTCGCCCTCGTTCACCACCTGCTCCGCGACTCGAGTCTCCACATCGTCGCCGAGCACTTCCACCGCGTGCGGCACTGCCTGCTCTCCCTCCCCGGCGCGGAACCGGCGGGGCTCCGGCGGGTCAGGAGCCATCCCCACGCGCTCCTCCAGTGCCGTGAACGGATCCGCGAGCTCGATCTCGAGCCGGTCGAGAGCTTCGACACGGCGGGGGCGGCGCGCGAGATCGTCGAGGAGGGCGATCCCTCGGTCGCCGCCATCGCGTCGAGGATCGCGGGCGAGACGCACGGGCTCGACGTGGTGCGGGAGGGCTTCGAGGACCATCCCAACAACGTGACGCGCTTCGTCGTCATGTCGCGCGAGCCGGTGAAGGTCGACCCCGCCGCGGGATCTTGCATCACCGCGTACGTCTTCGAGGTGAAGAGCGTTCCCGCCGCGCTCTACAAGGGGCTCGGCGGATTCGCGACGAACGGCGTCAACCTCTCGAAGATCGAGAGCTACCTCGATGCGAGCTTCTCCGTGGCCGAGTTCTACATCGAGTTCGAAGGGCATCGCGACAGCCCTCCGGTGCGCAACGCGGTCGAGGAGCTGGGGTTTTTCTCGACCACCCTCAACTGGCTGGGCACCTGGCCGGCGGACTCCTTCCGGCGGGGCGCGAGCGGGCCGCGAGTGATAGAATAGGCTGCCCTGCGGGTGTCGTGATTCCACGTACCCGCCCCGCCGCTTCCCCAGCTCGAGCCCGCGGCGTCGGGCGCGAGAGCCATGGCTGAATTTGCCCACGAAATCCGCTACGTAAACATCGAGGAGGAGCTTCGGCAGTCCTACCTCGACTACGCGATGAGCGTCATCGTGGGGCGTGCCCTGCCGGATGTGCGGGACGGGCTGAAGCCGGTGCACCGGCGCGTTCTCTACGCGATGAACGAGCTCGGCAACGACTGGAACCGGCCGTACAAGAAGTCCGCCCGCGTCGTCGGCGACGTCATCGGCAAGTACCACCCGCACGGCGAGACCGCGGTCTACGACGCGATCGTCCGGATGGCTCAGCCGTTCTCGATGCGCGAGATGCTCGTCGACGGCCAGGGCAACTTCGGCTCCGTGGACGGCGATTCGCCGGCCGCGATGCGCTACACCGAGATCCGGATGGCGCGGATTGCCCACGAGCTGCTGGCCGACCTCGACAAGGAGACGGTCGACTTCGTCCCGAACTACGACGGCTCCGAACGCGAGCCGGTGGTCCTGCCGACCCGCGTCCCGAACCTCCTCGTGAACGGCTCGGCCGGGATCGCGGTGGGCATGGCGACGAACGTGCCCCCCCACAACGCCCGCGAGGTGCTCGACGCCTGCATTGCCTACCTGGACGACCCCGACATCGGTATCGAAGGGCTGATGGAGCACCTTCCCGGCCCCGATTTCCCGACCGGCGCCACCATCAACGGCGCGGTCGGGATCCGCGAGGCGTACCACACCGGGCGCGGGCGCATCTACCTCCGGGCGGTGGCCCACGTGGAGGAGGGGGAGGGCAACGAGCGCTCGCGGGTGGTGTTCACCGAGATCCCCTACCAGGTGAACAAGGCGAGGCTCATCGAAAAGATCGCCGAGCTCGTTCGCGCCCGCAAGATCGAGGGCATTGCCGAGCTCCGCGACGAGTCGGACAAGGACGGGATCCGGGTCGTGGCCGAGGTGCGCCGGGATGCGGTTCCCGAGGTGCTCCTGAACCGGCTTTATCGGCACACCCAGCTCGAGACGGTGTTCGGGATCAACATGGTGGCGCTGGTCGACGGCCAGCCACGCACCCTCAATCTGAAGCAGGTCATCCGGGGCTTCATCCGCCACCGGCGCGAGGTGGTGACGCGGCGCACGATCTTCGAGCTCAAGCGGGCGCGGGCGCGGGCGCACGTCCTGGAGGGGCTTGCGGTGGCCCTGGCGAACATCGACGAGGTGATCGCGCTCATCCGCGCCGCGGCGAGCCCGGCGGAGGCGCGCGAGGGGCTGACCGCCCGGCTCTGGGAGCCCGGGGTGGTCGTCGCCCTGCTCGAGGACGGCGCCGACCTCACCCGGCCCGAGGACGAGGAGGGCTTCGGAATCGAGCGGTCCGCCACGGGGGCCGATGCGCGGAAGGACGTCTATCGCCTGTCCGCGACCCAGGCCCAGGCCATCCTCGACATGCGCCTCAATCGCCTGACCGGGCTCGAGCAGGACAGGATCGTCAACGAATACAAGGAGCTCATTGAACGAATCAAGAACCTCGTGGAGATCCTGGAAGACCCCGACCGCCTCCTTTCGGTGATCCGCGAGGAGCTCGTCGACATCCGGACCCGGTTCGCGACCGACCCGCGCCGGACCTCCATCGAGCCCTCGTTCCGGGGCTTCGATCGGGAGGACCTCGTCACCCCGGAGGACATGGTGGTGACCCTGTCCCACGAGAACTACGTGAAGGCGCGCCCCCTCGGCGAGTACCGGGCGCAGCGGCGCGGGGGCCGCGGCCGGACCGCCACCCGGACCAAGCAGGAGGACTTCGTCGACCGGCTGTTCATCGCCCATACGCACGACACCCTGCTCTGCTTCTCCGATCGCGGCCGCGCCTACTGGCTCAAGGTCTACGAGATCCCCCAGGCGGGCGCCGCGGCGCGCGGCACGCCGATCGTCAACCTCCTGCCGGACTCGCAAGGTGAGCGCATCAGCGCGGTGCTCCCGGTGCGGGATTTCGGCCAGGGCGGCTACGTCTTCATGGCGACCCGGGAGGGGATCGTCAAGAAGACCGAGCTCGCCGCGTTCTCGCGCCCGCGGAGCGCCGGCATCATCGCGGTGCACCTCGACGAGGGCGATTCCCTCGCCGGCGTCGTGCTCACCGACGGCGAGCGCGACATCATGCTCTTCTCGAGCGGGGGCAAGGCGATCCGGTTCCGGGAGCGCGACGTGCGGGCCATGGGCCGCACTTCGCGCGGGGTCCGCGGGATGCAGCTCGGGGACGGGGAGCGGGTCATCTCCCTCATCGTGGCCAGTTCCGGGCAGGTGCTGTCGGTCACCGAGAACGGCTTCGGGAAGCGGACCGCCGTCGAGGAGTTCCGGCTCCAGGGGCGGGGCGGCAAGGGACTCATCGCGATCAAGACATCGTCGCGGAACGGCGACGTGGTGGGAGCGCTGCTCGTCGAGGAGGGAGACGAGGTGGTGCTGATCACCGACTCCGGCACCCTGATGCGTACCGGGGTGGAGGAGATCTCGCTCGTCGGCCGCAACACCCAGGGGGTCCGGGTCATCCGCCCCGATTCGGACCGCCGGCTGGTGAGCCTCGACCGGGCCGTGGACGAAAACGGGGAAGGAGACGGCGAGACGGAAGTTGGCGATGCCGATGGCGGGGCCGACGGAGTCGGAGACGGCGCGGCCGACGTCCCGGGCTGAGGAGATGAAAGGAATCGTCAACTTCAGCGCGGGTCCTTCCGCGCTGCCCGCCCCGGTCGTCGAGCGGATCCGGGACGAGTTCCCCGACTGGAACGGCACCGGCGTCTCGGTAGTCGAGCTCAGCCACCGGGGCGGACCCTTCATGGAGCTCGCGGCGGAGCTCGAGGCGCGCCTCCGGCGGCTGATGGCGATCCCCGACCGCCATCGCGTGCTGTTCCTCTCCGGCGGCGCGCAGATGCAGTTCGCGGCGGTGCCGCTCAACCTCGCCGGAGAAGGGGGGACGGCGAGCTACGTCGACACCGGGGCGTGGTCGGCGCGCGCCATCGCGGAGGCGCGGCGGCTCTGCCGGGTGCGGGTGGCCGCATCCTCGGAGGGGGACGGCTACCGCTCCATACCGGCCCGCGAGGAGTGGGACGTCGCGCCGGACTCGGCCTACCTGCACTACGTCGCGAACGAGACCATCGCCGGGGTCGAGTTCCGTTCGGTCCCGGACGGGGGCGCGACGCCCCTCGTCTGCGACATGTCCTCGAACATCCTTTCGGGCCCGGTCGACGTCGGACGCTTCGGAGTCATCTACGCGGGCGCGCAGAAGAACATGGGGGTGTCGGGCCTCACCGTCGTCATCGTGCGCGAGGACCTGCTCGACCGCGCCCACCCCCTCACCCCGACCGTCATCCGCTACTCCGCCCAGGCCTCGTCCGGGTCCATGGCCAACACTCCGTGCACCTTCGCGTGGTACGTCGCGTCCCTGGTGCTCGAGTGGATCGAGGGCGAAGGCGGGGTCGCGGCCATGGCCGAACGGAACGAGCGCAAGGCCGGGCGCCTGTACCGGGCGATCGACGCGTCGGGCCTCTACGCGAACCGGATCGAGCCCGGGGTCCGCTCCCGGATGAACGTCTCGTTCGAGCTGGCCGACGCGGCCCTCGACCCCGTGTTCCTCGAGGCGGCCGCGGACGCGGGCTTCATCGGGCTCAAGGGTCATCGCGCCCTCGGCGGCATGCGCGCGAGCATCTACAACGCGATGCCGGAGGCGGGAGTCGAGCGCCTGGTGGCGTTCCTCGAGGATTTCGAGCGTCTTCACGGCTGATGTTCCGGATCCGGGTGCTCGACGACATCGCGCGGGCGGGGCTCGATCGCTTTCCGCCCGACCGCTACCGGACCGGGCCGGAGTTCGAGCGGCCGGACGCGATCCTCCTTCGCTCCGCGGATCTGCGTGCGGACCCGCTTCCGGACAGCGTGCAGGCGGTGGCCCGGGCCGGGGTCGGGGTCAACAACATCCCCGTCGCCCGCTTGAGCGAGGCCGGCGTGCCGGTATTCAACACGCCCGGCGCGAACGCCAACGCGGTCAAGGAGCTGGTCCTCGCGGGGCTGCTCATGGCGGCGCGCAACGTGCTGCCGGCGCTTCGCTTCGTGCACGGGCTCAACGTGGAGGGGGAGGCTCTCGAACGGGCCGTGGAGGAGGGGAAGCGGCAGTTCGACGGCTTCGAGCTGCCGGGACGGGTGCTCGGGGTCGTCGGCCTCGGGGCGGTCGGGGTCCGGGTCGCCAACGCCGCCCGGGCCCTCGGCATGGAGGTCATCGGTTACGACCCCCAGCTCACCCTCACCCGGGCGTGGGAGCTCTCCTCGGAGGTGCGGCCGGCCGGGTCGCTCGAGGAGCTGATCGGCCGGGCCGACGCGGTAAGCCTGCACGTGCCCCTCGTCGACGCGACCCGCAACCTCGTGAGCGCCGAGCGGCTCGGCCGGTTCCGGGGGCGGGTCGTCCTCCTCAATTTCTCGCGGGCCGAGGTGGTGGACGAGGAGGCGGTGCGGGCCGGGCTCGACTCGGGAAGGATCCTCGCCTACGTCACCGACTTCCCCTCGCCGGCGTTCCGGGGCGACAACCGCGCGATCCAGCTTCCCCACCTCGGGGCGTCCACCCGCGAGGCCCGCGAGAACTGCGCGATCGTGGCCGCCGAGCGGCTGCGGGGCTTTCTCGAGGACGGGAACGTCGAGGGGTCGGTCAACTTCCCCGACGCCGCCATGCCGCGGAACGGCGCCGTGAGGCTCGCGATCGCGAACCGGAACATCCCGAACGTGCTCAGCCGGGTCTCGAGCGCGCTCGGGGAGGCGGGGCACAACATCGTCGACATGCTGAACAAGTCGCGCGACGCGATCGCCTACACCCTCGTGGACGTCGAGCGGCCCATCGAGCCGGAGGTGCTCGAGCAGGTCGCCGCCGCCCCGGGGATCCTCTCGCTCCGGGTGATCGAATCGAGGCCCGGATCGGGATCGGGACCGGGACCGGCCGGGTGATCGAACGCCTCTGCGTCGTCGGGGTCGGTCTCATCGGGGGCTCCCTCGCCCGCGCCCTGCGGCGCGCCGGCGCGGTCGGCGAGGTGGTGGGGACGAGCCGGCGCGAGGAGCACCTGCGCCGCGCGCGCGAGCTCGGGGTCGTGGACCGCTGGTCCCTCGATGCCTCCGAGGCCGCCCGCGGGGCGGACATGGTCGTCGTCTGCACCCCGATGGGGGCGATGGAGCAGGTCTTCCGGGCGCTTCGCCCGGGGCTCGGCGCCCGAGCGGCGCTTACCGACGCGGGGAGCGTCAAGCAGACCGTGTTCCGCGCCGCCCGCGCCGCGTTCGGCCGCGTTCCGGCCTTCCTCGTTCCCGCCCATCCCATCGCGGGCACCGAGCACAGCGGGGTCGATGCCTCCTTCGAGAGCCTCTACGACGGCCGCCGGGTCATCCTCACCCCGGGGGACGCCGCGGACCCCGGGGCGGTCGAGCGGGTGGATGCGATGTGGCGCGCGGCCGGTGCGGAGACGGATCGGATGGACGCGGCCACGCACGACGAGATCCTCGCCTCCGTCAGCCACCTTCCGCACCTTCTCGCCTACGCCCTCGTGGACCTCGTCGCGGACGGCCCGGGTGACTGCTTCCGGTACGCGGCGGGGGGCTTCCGCGACTTCAGCCGCATCGCCTCCTCCGACCCCGTGATGTGGCGCGACATCTGCCTCGAGAACCGGGAGGCGATCGCGGACCGGATCGAGGCGTTCGGAGCCCGGATCGGCGACCTCGCGCAGATGGTGCGACGCGGCGACGGCGGCGCCCTCTTCGATCGCTTCGCCCGGGCCAAGAGCGCGCGCGATGCCTATCTGGAGGAATCACGGTGACGAGCCCCCCGGGATCGGGCGCGGGCGGATCGGAATGAGCGGGCCGATTCTCTGGACCGTTCCGCCGGCCCGGAGGTTCGTGGGCGAGGTGCGCGTGCCGGGGGACAAGTCCGTCTCGCACCGGGCGGTGATGCTGGGCGCCATCGCGAACGGGGAGACCGAGGTGACCGGGTTCCTCGAGGCGGAGGACACCCGCGCCACGCTGCGCGCGGTCCGGGCCCTCGGGATCACCGTCGTATCGGACGACGCGGGGTCGCTGTGGATCCGCGGTGCGGGGCGCGAGGGGCTCCGCCGGCCGGCCGGTCCCCTTTACCTGGGGAATTCGGGAACCGGACTTCGCCTGCTCGCGGGCCTGCTCGCCGGCCACTCGTTCGACTCCACGCTGGTCGGGGACGAATCGCTGTCGCGCCGCCCCATGCGCCGGATCGCCGAGCCGCTGGCCCGGATGGGGGCGCGGGTCGAGACCGCTCCCGGCGGCACCCCGCCGCTCACGGTGCAGGGCGGGCGGCGGCTCGCCGGAATCGAGCACCGCCTGGAGGTGGCGAGCGCGCAGGTGAAGTCCTGCCTGCTGCTCGCGGGACTGTACGCCCGCGGCCGCACCCGGATAGAGGAGTCGGCTCCCAGCCGTGATCACACCGAACGGATGCTGGCCGGCTTCGGATACGAGGTGGAGCGCTCGCGGGAAGGAGTCGCCCTCGCGGGCGGAGGCGAGCTGACGGGGCAGACCATATCGGTGCCCCGAGACCTGTCCTCCGCCGCCTTCTTCCTCGTCGGAGCCTGCATTGCCCCGCGGGGCCGGGTCCGGCTCCCGGGGGTGGGCGTCAACCCCACCCGCGATGGCGTGCTTCGGATCCTCGAGCGCATGGGGGCGAGCGTTTCCCTCGAGAACCGCCGCGACTCGGGCGGCGAGCCGGTCGCCGACCT
>JAJECB010000239.1 GCA_022822245.1 Gammaproteobacteria bacterium | reverse complement strand
GTGCTCCCGTGACCGCCACGGGCCAAGCATGGGCGTACACCTTCGGCCCGTTCAAGTCGATGACAGCCCCAAATGCCCGTTTTATTACAGAAAAACAATAGCTTATGGGAGTAGAACGAGGGTTTCTTGGGACACTAGTGAGATATCCTCTTTCAGTTGTGGTGACGGCGGTGAACTCGCCAGTACGATTGAACGAGAATATAGGTTCCAATTCCGTTGTGCACAACGCACAATCGCTATCTGTTGGATAAAGAAATTCTTGGCCATATGAAACGGCTTCTTCCTTCCCTCAACGCGCTCCGGGCCTTCGAGGCGGCGGGCCGGCACATGAGCTTCAGCCGGGCCGCGGAGGAGCTTCACGTCACCCCCGCGGCGGTCGGACAACAGGTGCGCGCGCTGGAGTCCTACCTCGGCGAAGCCCTCTTCGTGCGCCTCAATCGATCCGTCGAGCTCACCGTCGCCGGCCAGGCATTGCTGCCGGGGGTGAGCGATGGTTTCGACCAGCTCGCTCGCACCATGGAAGCGTTCTACCGGCGCACGGTGCGCCGTCCCCTGACCGTCAGCGTCGAGCCCAACTTCGGTGCGAAGTGGCTGGTGCGCCGCCTCGATCGATTTCGCGAGCGGCATCCCGGAATCGAGATCAGGCTGGACGCGACGGCCCGCGTCGTCGACTTCGCGCGCGAGGCCGTGGACCTCGCCATTCGCTACGGTGACGGCAACTACCCGGGTTTGCGGTGCGACGTTCTGTTCGAGGAGGACGTGTTCCCGGTGTGCAGCCCGGCCCTGCTCGAAGGCCCGCACCCCCTGGAGCATCCGGAAGATCTCGGGTGGCATGCGCTCCTTCGCCAGGAATGGGCGCCCGGCAATCCCACGTGGCCGGACTGGGCGATGTGGCTGCGGGCGGCCGGGGTCGAGAACGTGGACCCGACCCAGGGTCCGGAGTTCGGGTCCGGAAGCTACGGGCTGATGATGGACGCGGCGCTCGCCGGCCAGGGGGTCGCGCTGGCGAGCAGCGTGCTCGCGGCCGACGACATCGAAGCCGGACGACTGGTGAAGCCGTTCGATCTCTCCGTGCACCAGAGCCTTCGCTACTACCTCGTGGGTCCGGAGGCGACGGCGGACGAGCCGATGACCACGGCGTTTCGCGAATGGGTCAGCAGCGAGGCGGGCGGGTGGGCGGCACCGGCGGCCGGGTAGTGGCTCGGCCCGCAAGGCGCGGACTCCGTACCGTCGAGAGCAGCTCGTCCACCCGGTACGGGACCGACGCATCGGACTTGCGCGTCGATCCGGAGCGTGCCCCTGGAAGAAGGCCGCGTCCGATAGAAGAATTGACAGGTGAGGGCGGGGCGTCCGAGCAACGTCCGGTAGCCGGTAACCCGCGCGATCCGGAGCGGACGGGACCCGAGGTTTCGAATCCGCGAAATACAGGGAGCTGGGACATGCGAAACGAGCGCGACATCCACTTTGACGCGGCGTCCGGGGCCTGGTTCGGGAAGTCGAAGCCGATTGGACGAACGGAGATGGAAGGCCGCCTCTGGCGATTCGGCGAGCTGGTCCCGTCGCCCCGCGCGTTCCTCGATTGCACCCTTCCCGGACACGTCCGAACGCTCTACAGCGCGCTCGGGGCCGGGACGGACGACGAGCAGCTCGAGGGAACCGCCGTCGAGCAGGCGGTCGACTACCACATCGACTTCGTGAAGGCCCCGCCCGGGAACGGCGCCGCCCTCCACAGCCACGGCTCCGAGGAGACCTTCGTCGCCCTCACCGGCCGCTGGGAGATCTACTGGGGCGACGCCGGCGAGGAGGCGGTGATCCTCGAGCCCTTCGACGGCATCGTCGTCCCGGACGGCGTCCTCCGCGGCTTCCGCAACGCCTCCGACACCGAAGCCCTCCTCCTCACCATCCTCGGCGCCCACAACGCCGGCCACTGCATCTGGGCCGACTCCCTCCAGCGCGCCTTCGCAGGCACTGCACGGTAGGGACCGGCTGCCGGACGTCGGTCACCCCCGCTCGCGGTCGCGGCTCGTGGACCCCGGGCAGCGCACTTGGTCGGCTCGGTAAACCCTGGATCAGTTGATACCTGCGAGGCCAATTTCCCGACCCGACGGATGCACACGGGTGGCCGCGTGAGTCGAGCAAAGCCGAGGCTCGTTGCCGGCCGACCACGCGTGGACGGTTCAGCTCATCCAACATGTTGGCTCCAAAGGTCGCGTCGTGGCTGACACGCTGGACACGCAGCAGGCATCGATTGGCGGCGAAGCCGATCTGGATGAGAGCCTCATTGGTGGCACATCGTGCGGACCTCCCATTCGCTTCGCGCATTGATGGCCGCCATCAACCCTATGGCGCCGGGGGCGTACCGTTCCCGGCCGTCGGCTTGTCGATGGTGCTAGCATTCGCCTTACGCTGACCAGACTCTGACTCACATGACTGATACTTCAGTACCCATCACCCGCATCAAGTTGAAGCGGTTCACTGCGTTCGAGTCGCTGAACCTGACGCCGTCGCCCGGACTCAACGCCTTCCTGGGAACCAACGGCACCGGCAAGACGCATCTCATGAAGGTTGCATACGCGGCGTGCGATTCCACCCGACCGGGCGTGAGATTCCCCGACAAGTTGGCCCGTGTATTCCTTCCGTCGAACAGCGGAATTGGCCGGCTGGTCAAGCGTCGGCGAGGACGCAGTAGCGCTCTAGCCGAAGTATGGTGCCACGGACTGTCCATTCGGGCCTCGTTCTCCAATCTTGTCAAGTCACCGGAATCTGTACAGGAACGGCGGCGTATCCGGGACGCGCCCGTGAGCGCGGTCTATATTCCCGTCAAGGAAATGCTCGCGAATGCACCGGGTTTTCGTTCGCTGTATTCCAGTCGCAGCATTCATTTCGAGGAGATCTACGCGGACATCCTCGATCGGGCTTTCCTTCCGCCGCTGCTTGGTGCCCCTGACACCGTGCGCCGAGGGCTTCTCAGAAAGCTGCGAAACGTGCTCGAAGGCAATGTGACGGCCAACAACGAAGA
>JAJECB010000210.1 GCA_022822245.1 Gammaproteobacteria bacterium | reverse complement strand
GCCCTGCGCGACCACGTACCGCCGTCCGCGGCCCGCGGTCGTTGCGGCGGGCCCGGCGCTCGGCCGATCATACTTCGCCGAACGGAGGGGACGATGCCGGAAGATTCGAAGCCGGAACGGCTGGACACCGCGAGCGCCGCGCTCTGGAGCCCTCCCCTCGAGGTGCTCCGCGACGCCCTCGAGGACGGGCTCAAACGGAACTACCATCGCGTCGCCGTCCGGGTGAGGGAGTGCCCCGATCTCCGCCGCCTCGAGTGCGCGTGGGAGGGCCTCGGCGGCGCGCCCTGCCTGGTGGAGGTGGGCGGCGAGCCCTACGCCCACAACCCCCGCTACCGCGACGTGCGCTTCGAGACCGGGGACCTCCTGCGCTGCGCCGGCCACCCCGGCCCTCAGGTGCTCGGCGCCGGAATGGCCTGCACGACGACCCTCGGCGGCCACTCGGGCGAAGTGATCGCGAACCACGACACGCGAACCGCCCCCGCATCGCGCTCCGCCCGCGTCGACGACCGGGGGCGTTGCCGCGTGGAGGCGTACCCGTCGGGGCGGTTCGCGGGAATCGCGAACCTCTACGTTTCGCGGGGGGAACCGGGGCCGGTGGTCGAGGTCGAGGTCGCCCGCCGTACCGGCGACCAAGGGTCGCTTCCCCTCGCGATGCGCGACGCCCTCGCCCCTCTCGCCGCGGACGAAGGCCGCGAGATCGGTCTCGGCGGGGTGTTCCGGGTCGAGCGCGGCGGGATCCGCTCGCACGTCATGCCGGACCACGACTGCATCGGCCACGAGTATTACGACGTGGAACGCGAGCAGGTCGTCGCCGAATTCCTCCGCTACTTCGAGCCGGTGGGGCCGGGCCTCCTCTGCTTCTCCGTGCTCTGGACCGGCGATCCCACGGGCGGGGCGCTGGATCTTCGCCCGTCGAGCGAGCACACCCACTTCTACCACCCGGGCGACGACACGATGGGCGGGCACTACCACCACGACGTGACCCCGGAGGAGATCCACTGCCGCGGCTGGTTCGCGCCGGCGCAGACCGTGCACCGCATCGCCAACATCCACGCGCGGCTTCGGGCGGCGGGAACCGCCGCCTGAGGGTCAGTACTCGATAGCCACCGGGCGGTTGCGCCGGAGCGACTCGACCGCGGCCTCCGCGATGAGCTGGGCCTGGAGGCCTTCGGCGAGGGAAGGCTCGGGCGGCTCTCCGCGTTCGAGGGCGAGGATGAAGGCATCGAGGAGACCGGCGAAGCTCTCCTCCCCGTAGAGATCGGGGTAGCGCTCGTGACGGATGCCGGCCTCACCAAAGCGGGCCACGTTGGAGACCGAGGGCGGCTGCGACTGGAGCATCCCGCGCGCCCCGAAGACCTCGACCCGCTCGTCGAAGCCGTAGACTGCCCTTCGCCCATTGTCGATGTGGCAGAGCGCCCCGCTCGGCATCCGGAGCATCACCATCGTGGTGTCGATGTCTCCCGCCTCGCCGATCCACGGCTCGACGAGACACGAGCCCGCGGCGTAGACCTCGGCCGGCCGTTCGCCCACCAGCCAAGGGATGAGGTCGAAGTAGTGGATCGTCTTGTCGCGGAGGAAGCCCCCGGAGACCGCGACGTACTCCGGCGAGGGCGGCCGGTAGTCACGCGAGACGAGGTGGACGACCTCGACCGCCCCGACCTCTCCTTCCCGGATCCGGCGCCGGATCTCCCGGTACTCGGGGAGGGCGCGGCGCCGGAACCCGACCGCGACGGGCACGTCGGTCGCGGCCGCGTCGGCGACGACGGCCCGGACGCGGGCGAGGTCGAAGTCGATCGGCTTCTCGCAGTAGGCGGCCTTGCCGGCACCGAGCGCCTTGCGCAGCAGCTCGACGTGGGTGTCGGTGGAAGACGCGATGAGGACCGCGTCGATCGATTCCGCCCTCCAGATTGCGGCGGGATCGGACGCCGCGCGGGCGCCGTGCTCCCCGGCGACCCGCTCGGCGGCCGGACGGTCGACGTCGCAGACGCACACCAGCTCCGCCCGCGGGTGCCGGGCGATGTTCCGGGCGTGGATCCGGCCGGCCCGGCCGGCTCCGAAGAGGGCGAATCGAATCATGGACGTCTCCCGTCTGCGGAGGAGGCGGAGAACGGGGTCGGGGTGCGAATTCCGAGGAATCCCACCCTGACGCCGCGTTCCTTCAAAATCGTACCCCGACCCCGTTCTCCGGACGGTGTCCCGCCAGGAGTTGACAAGCCGGCGGCGGTTCCCGAACCTTCCGCCGCGACTGGAACCGACCCGGAGGACCGCACCCATGGCCGACCTCGTTCTCACCAGCGAGAGCTTCAACGACGGCGACTACCTCGCCAATGACCACATCCTGTCCGAGGCGTACGGGTTCGGCTGCGCGGGCGGCAACCTCTCGCCCCAGTTTTCCTGGAGCGGGGCGCCCGAGGGGACGAAGAGCTTCGCCCTCACCTGCTTCGACCCCGATGCTCCGACCGGGAGCGGGTTCTGGCACTGGGTGGTGGTGAACATCCCCGCCGACGCGACTTCGCTCGCGCTCGGAGCGGGCTCCGCGGACGGTGCGATGCCGGCCGGCTCGCTCCAGACTCGCACCGACTTCGGCGCGCCGGGCTACGGCGGCCCGTGCCCGCCGGAGGGCGATCACCCGCACCGCTACCTCTTCACCCTGCACGCGGTGGGCGTTGACAGCCTTCCCGTCGAGGCGGACACCTCCGCCGCGGTGGTGGGCTTCATGCTCAATTTCAACACCCTCGCCAAGGCGTCGCTGATGGGGCTCTGCAAGCGGTAGCGGGCCCCAGCGGCGGCCCGTCGCGACGGCATAGGCAAGGACGGCCGGCTCAGCGGCCTTCGAACTCGGGCTCGCGGCCGGCGAGCCACGCATCGACGGCGGTCGCCGCATCCGAGGTGGCGGACGCGAGGAGGTGCTGGTCGAAGTCGGCGTGCATGACCGCGCCGTCGAGAGCGCTCGAGATCGCGTTGACGCTGCGCTTGATCATCTGCGCCGCGACCGGAGGGCGGGAGGCGTAGTGCTCCGCCCAGGCGAGCGCCCGGTCCATGACCTGGTGCCCGTCCACCATCTCGTCGAGCCCCCCCCACTCGAGGAGCCGCGGCCCGGGCGCCCGCTCGCCCCCCATTACGAGCTGCTTGGCGCGGGCCGGCCCGACGAGGCGGACGAGGAGCGGCAGGCTGTTCCACATGAGGTTCACCCCGATGTTGATCTCGGGGTAGGACATGAAGCAGTCGCGCGCCCCGACGCGGAAGTCGAGGGCGGTGGCGATGCACGCCCCGCCCCCCATCGCCGCCCCCCGCCACGCCGCGATGGTGACCTGGTCCATCTCGCGAAGGGCGGAGATCGCCCGCTGCCCGATGCGCCGGCGGCGGCGGTGCATGACGAGGGTGGGGGGCGCGGGCTCGGGCTCGGTGAGGTCCGCCCCCGAGGTGAAGTGCCGGCCGGCTCCCGTGAAGACGACCGCGCGGGTCTCCGCGTCATCCCGAAACGAGAGCGCGGCGTCCTCGATCTCTTCGATGTGACGCGCGTTGAGAGCGTTCGCCTTCTCGGGGCGGTTGAAGGTCACCACCGCGACGTGCCCGCGCCGCACCACCTTGAGATGCCGGTATTCCATTCGTCGAGAGCCTCCGAGTTTGGGGGATGGGCTGTTCGCCTACGGGACGCTTCCCGATTCTCCCGGCCGTGAAGAGCGACCGGGAGGGGCCAAATCGGGGCGATCTTCCCATGATTGAGCATGTGGCAGCGGTACGGACGATGGTACGGTAACGTACCCCCTGCGGGAGTCCCGGAGATGACGCCCGAGAAACTCGAACACGCGCGGCGCATCGTCGAGACGGTTTTCCGCGAACAGATGAGCGACATCGACTTCTTCGAGATTCTGGTCAAGCCTGACCTCGAGAAATACGACGACGAGGATCTGGACTACCTCGAGGTCCGGGCCATCTACGAGGGTGATTGGGACCAGCTCAGTTCCGAGCGCATCCTGGATCTCCTCGTAGCCCTCAGAAGGCGGCTCTACGACGACGGCGTCACCGAGTTCCCGGTCCTCTACATGATCATGAAATCCGACTGGGACGAGCACCCTGAGGCCGCGTGATCTCATCGCGACCGCGCGGGGGCCATCGGAACCGGACCCGGCGCACCGCGACAGGCGGACCTGCGGCGGGCGGTAAGCACGACGTACTACGCGCTGTTCCACTGTGCGGCGCGCTGCTGCGCCGACACCCTGGTCGGGAAATCCCGGGTGCGACGAAGGGAACCCGCGTGGCGGCAGGTCTACCGGGCGCTGGAGCACGGGCACGCAAAGGCCCAGTGTTCCCGACCGGCCATCAGAGGATTTCCCCCGGGATCGAAGCGTTCGCGGACGCGTTCGTCGAAATGCAGCGCAAGCGCCATCTGGCGGACTACGATCCACAGGCACCGGAGGGTCGCTGGAGGAAGTCGGACGTCGTGAGACATGTCGACATTGCGGCGAACGTCATCGACAAGTTCGAAGCGACTCCGCTCCCGGACCGCCGTTCGTTCGCGGTCTACGTGCTGCTCAAGAATCGAAACCCCTGACCGCCGACACCGGACGCATCGAAACGACCACCGCGGGGAGCTTGCATGACGGAGATTGCCGACCGGGCCGCGATCGCGGGCATCGGGGCGAGCCGCTTCGGGCGGCACCTCCCGGAGAGCCAGCTCGCCCTCGGGGCGGCCGCGTTCCGGGCCGCCCTAGAGGACGCGGGGCTCGAGCGCCGCGACGTGGACGGGCTCGCGGTGAACCTCGGCTGGCCGCTCGGGCTCGACTACGACCGGATCGCGGAGGCGTTCGGGCTCGACATCCGCTACGTGAACCAGACCTGGACCCACGGGCGGTTCGTCACCATGTCGCTCCAGCAGGCGGCGCTCGCGGTGGCGGCGGGGCTCGCGAACGTCGTCGCGTGCGTCGCGGTCGCGAGCTTCACCCGCGAGCGCGACATCCTCGGCGGCCCCGGCGACTTCGAGGGAATGCGCGAGGAAGGGGGCACCCACGCGGAGAACCCGCCCTACGGCCTCACCGCCCCGGCCGCGGGGGCGGCCCTCGCATACCGGCGCTACATGTCGCTCTACGGGGCGACGACCGACGCCCTCGGGGAGGTGGCGGTGACCCTCCGCTCCCATGCGCGCCGGAACCCGAACGCGGTGATGCGAAAACCGATGACCCTCGACGACCACCGCGCCTCGCGCGAGGTGATCGCACCGCTCCGCCTCTTCGACTGCTGCATCGTGAGCGACGGCGCGGTGGTGGTGCTGGTGACGTCGGCGGAGCGGGCGCGCGACCTCCGCAAGCCCCCCGTGCTCGTCTCCGGGATGCAGGGGATCCGGGCCGGCCGCGACGAATTCATCTTCGCCCCGCCCGGTCTCGGCATCAACCAGCAGCGCCCGGGAAGGATCACCCCGCGCCCGGAGGACGGGGACGCCTGGCGCATGGCCGGCATCGAGCGCGCCGACGTCGACGGGCTCTATACCTACGACGCCTTCACTCCGCTCGTCCTCTTCGTGCTCGAGCGCTTCGGCTTCTGCGCCCCCGGAGAAGCGCACGAGTGGGTGCGCGGCGCGCGCATCGCCCTCGGCGGCGCGCTCCCCGTCAACACCTCCGGCGGGCTCATGTCGGAGGCGCACGTCAGCGGCTGGAACTCGATCGCGGAGATCGCCCGCCAGCTCCGGGGCGAGGCGGGGGAGCGGCAGATCCCGGACGCGCGCCACCTCCAGTGGGCGACGGTGTGGGGCGACTCGATCGTCTTCCGGCGATGAGCTGAAGGGAGGACGGAAAGCGTGGACATGACGACGAAGCCGAAGCCCCGAGTGACCCCGGACAACCGCCCGTTCTGGGAGGGGTGTCGCGAGCGCGTGCTGAGGCTCCCGTGGTGCGCGGCGTGCGAGCGCGCCTTCCTGCCGCCGGCGCCCGTGTGCCCCGCGTGCTTCGGCGAGCGCCTCGAATGGCGGGCGGCGAGCGGCCGGGGCACGGTTTCGACCTTCGTCGTCGTCCACCAGCCCTGGTTCCCCGCCTTCGCCGGCGACATCCCCTACAACGCCGCCCAGGTCGAGCTCGAGGAAGGGCCGCGCCTCACGACGAGCCTCGTCGGAGTCGCCAACGAGGACATCGCGGTCGGACTCGAGGTCGAGGCGGTGTTCGACGACATCGACAGCGACACGACCCTCCCCCGCTTCCGGCCGCGCGACCCCCGCTGACCCGCGCGCCGCGCCCGGCTTTAGCCGCAATATTTCACCGATGTTCGTCGCGAGGGCACCAAGATGCTTGTGGTAGTGGGCCGCACGGACCGAAAGTCGCTGAAGGCGTAGTCGACACTACGGTGAAGCGGCTTGAGGGAGTACGGCCCGCTAGCGCGAGCAGATTGGCGTCCGCAGCAGGACATCGGTGAAATATTCGCGTTGAGCCTCCGCGGTCATCGCGGGCCGCGGACCGTGGGCGGCCCCACGGCCCGAAGAGGGGGGAGCGCCCCCACCGTGACGGGGGCGCTCCCCGCTGGAGGTCTAGTTCATCTGCATGTTGACCGCGACCATGCGGTGGTCGATCCCGAACTTCCAGTCGAAGCCCTCCGGGACCCCGTAGGCGCGCTGGAGAAGCCCGACCGGGGCCACCACGTAGCGGTTGTGGCCTTCATTGACGAGGGCCTTCAGGGCCTCGTGCCGCTCCGGCCCCACCAGCGAAGCCGCTTCCGCGACGCGCGCGTCGAAGTCCGGGTCGCAGAACACGGACACGATGCCGCCGCACGAGTAGTGGGCGCCGAAGGTGGCGACGTAGTCCATCATCGGATTCGCCTGCACGTGCAGCCACGCATAGGCTCGCGCCGGGTCCGGCTTCGTGGTCGCGCGCGGATTGAAGATCCCCGGCTCCTCGACGGCGACCGTGTTCGGGATCCCGACGAAGGTGAGCATGGCCCCCATCGCCTCGACCATCTCGCCGTTGCGCGGGGTCGAGCCGAGCCGGGTGGAGATGTGGACGCTCGGGATCTCGGTTCCGTTCGCCTTCATCTCGTCGATGATCGCCTTCGCCCCCGCCGGGTCGTAGGGGTACTGGGAGATGGTGTCGTCGAAGCCGGTCGCGACGCTCGGCAGCATCTGGCCCGCGAGCGGCTCACCGAGCCCCATCAGGTTCTGGCGGATCCCCTCCCAGTCGATCCCGGTGAAGATCGCCTTCCTGAAGTTGACGTCGGCGAGCAGCGGCTGGGCGCCGTGGTAGTCGAGCCGGAACTGGAGGAAGGTGTCCGAGCCCTTGACGATGCACCGGATGCCGTCCGTCGCGTCGAAGCGCCCGCACTCCTCCTTGGTGAGGAACATCGCGATGTGGGCCTCGCCGCTCTCCACCATCGCGGAGCGGACGATCGGCTCCGGCCGCCATACGACGCGGAGGCGGTCGAAGTGAATCTTGCCGTAGGTGTCCTCGGCGGTGTTGCCCCACCAGTCGGGGTTGGCCGTCGCGGTCCAGTACTGGCCCTGCTTCCACTCCTCGAAGACGTAGGGGCCGGTGCCGATGGGGTGCACGTCGTGGCCGGCCGGGTTCTCGAGGATCTGCTTCGCGGAGGTGACCCCGCCGAGATAGATGCGCCGCGGGAGGAGCGGATCCGCCGCGGCGGTGATGACCGCCACCGTCGACGCATCCACCGCTTCGGCGGAGATCTGCGGGCCCATCATCTCGCGGACGCTGTAGTTGTTCTCGTCGCCCCAGAGCCAGTTGATGCTGACCGCGACCGCTTCCCCGTCCATCGGGCTCCCGTCGTGGAACTTGACCCCTTCGCGGAGCGTGAAGTGCCAGCGGGTGGGCTCGACCTGCTCCCAGCTCGTCGCGAGCATGGGCAGGATCTCGTTCGTGTCCGGATCGATGCGGGTCAGGTTCTCGATGACGTTGCGAAGGCCGACCCCGTTGATCTCCTTGTAGGTGACCTGGGCCTGCATCGACTGCGGCTCCTGGTTGGCGACGATGACGAGCTCGCCGCCCCCGCCCATCGCGTTCGCCGGGCCGGCGGCGAGAAGGGCGAGAGCCGCTCCGAATACGGAACCGTGCAAGTAGCGTCGTGGCATTTTGCGCATCCTCAAGAAAGTGGCGGAGTCGGGACTATACACGAGGGCCTGCACGCGCCCGCGGGCCGTCCGACGGCCCCGATCCCCTCCGTCAGCGAGCGCCTTCCCTCCCCTCCCCGCCCTCCCCGAGGGCGGAGCGCTCCACGTAGCCGGTCATCTCGAGGTAGCCGACCCCCGAGACCGGACGCCCTTCACGCTCGCCGGAGACGAGCACCGCGCCCTCCCAGTACACGGGAAGGAGACCGCCTTCGGTGTGGGCCTCCTGGCTGTCGATACGCGGACGAACGTCGAGCCGGAGCCCGAGTTCCGGAATAGCGACCTCCCACTCGACCGGGTACTCGGCGCCGGTCGCCTCGCTCCGCCAGCGCCGCCCGGGGCGAAGGCTCACCCCGCCCCACCCGATGCGGCGCGACCCTCCATCTGCCTCGACGAGGGTGCCGGTGGTATCGGGCCCGTAGCCGTCCGAAGCATCGCGCAGGCCGAAGAGCATGAGGTCGGCGCCGTCCTCGAACTGGATGCTCATCCAATCCCAGCCGACCTTGTCCTCCATCGGATAGTCCGAGAAGAACTCATGGTCCATCCACGCGAGACCGCGGACCGCGAATTCCTCTCCCGCGACGGCGATGGTCCCGGCAGCTTCCAGGCGGGTGAACGAGAGGTAGTGGGAAACCGCCTCCGGATTGCCGGCCACCTTGCGGCTCACCCCGTCCCGGCCGTGGATGACGGCCGGCTTCCGCGGCGTGAGGGTGAGGCGAAGGGCCGCCTCCCGGTTCATTGCGGTCAGCACCTGGGTGGGCCGGTCCTCGTCGCCCGGCCGCCACGCGATGCTCCAGTTTCCGTTCCAGATCCGCCGCTTTCCGAGGTCGGCA
>JAJECB010000308.1 GCA_022822245.1 Gammaproteobacteria bacterium | reverse complement strand
GAGCGGCGAACGGCGCCGTCTTCGGCGCGCGCCAGGCGCCGAGCCGGCGTTCCGTCGCCCTCGTCGCCCTCGCCGCGCTCGTGTACGTCGTGGTGCTTCCCGTCACGTTCGCCGACTCTCCCTATGTGCTGCGCGTGCTCGCGACCGCTTCGGCCCTCAGCGTGATCAGCCTCGGGGTGTGGCTCACGTTCGCCATCGGCCGCATCAACATCGGCCAGGGGGCGTTCGCCCTCGTGGGGGGCTACGCGACGGCGATTCTCTCGACGCGGTGGGGGATCTCGTTCTGGCTCTGCCTGCCGCTGTCTGGTCTGGTGGCGGCCGCGTTCGGCACCCTGCTCGGGATGGGGATCCTGCGCCTGCGCGGAGTCTACTTCGCGATGATCACCCTGAGCCTCACCGAAGCGGTGCGGCTCGCCTTTCTCAACGGCGGCGATTTCACCGGGGGTGCGCCGGGGATCCCGATCATCCCTCTGCCCGGAGAGCTCTCGCTGCTCGGCCTGCGCCTGATCCCGGGCTTCGACACGGTCAACACGCACCTTGCGCTCTACTTCCTCGCGGCGGGCCTTCTCATATTCAGCCTCGCGGTCGTGTGGCGGATCGCGACGAGCCGTCTCGGCTGGGTGTTCCGGTCCCTCCAGCAGAACGAGGAGCTCGCGACCAGCATCGGGATCCACGTCGCTCACTACCGGGTGCTCGCGTACGCGCTGTGCTGCTTCTTCGGGGGCCTCGGAGGAGCCTACTTCGCGGTCGCCCAGCAGAGCATCTACCCGTCCGTGTTCGGGGTTCCGGATTCGATCTTCTTCATCCTCTACTGTTTCCTGGGGGGGCTGGCCTACGTGGCGGGTCCCGTGGTCGGCACCTTCCTCCTCTTCATCGCATTCGAGGTGCTGCACGCACTCCAGGAATACCAGCAGCTCATCTACGCGATCTTCATGGTGGCGGTGATGCTGTGGCTGCCGGACGGCCTGCTCAGCCTTCGCGCGCGGCGTCCGACACGCAAGACGCCCGACGAGCCCGCGGCGGAGCCAGCGCGGGAGAACCCATCGTGACGGCGCCCGGCGGCGGCTCGACGGCAGCGGGGGCGCGCCGGACTTTACTTCCCGTTCCGGCGAACCTACCGGCGCGACGATGAGCCTGCTCGAGGTCCAGGGCCTCACCAAGCGCTTCGGGGGGCTGGTCGCCGTCGACGACGTGTCCCTCGAGGTCGAGCGCGGCGAAATCCTCTCCGTCATCGGACCGAACGGCGCCGGCAAGAGCACCCTGTTCAAGCTCATCACCGCCTTCCTGACTCCGACCCAGGGGCGGGTCATCTTCGAAGGCGAAGACATCACCCGGCTCGCGCCGCACGTCATCGCCCGCCGGGGGGTGGTTCGCACGTTCCAGGAGACCACCATCTTCAAGGAGATGACGTCGCAGGAGAACGTGGTGGTCGCCCATCACCTGCGCGGAACCGCCTCATCGCTCGGGATCTTCCTCAACAACCGGCGCGCCCGGCGCGACGAAGCCGAGTTCTGGGAGAGCGCGGAGCGGATCCTCGACGAGCTGGGGCTCGGAAGCGTCAAGTTCGAGCTGGCGCGCAACCTGCCCCACGGCTACCTCCGGGGTCTCGGGATCGCGATCGCGATGGCGGCCCGGCCCCGGCTGCTCCTGCTCGACGAACCGTTCGCGGGCATGAACGCGGGCGAGACGGACCGCACGCTCGACATGATCCGCGGCATTCGCGACCGTGGGGTCACGGTGCTCCTCGTCGAGCACGACATGCGGGCGGTGATGCGCCTCAGCGATCGGATCGTGGTGTTCAACTTCGGAGCGAAGATCGCCGAGGGCGGGCCCGACGAGATCCAGCGCGACGAGCGCGTCATCGAAGCCTACCTCGGGCGTGAGGACGAGGAACTCGGGGTATGAGCCGCTACTTCGAGACGAGGGGGATCAACGTCTTCTACGAGAGGGTGCAGGCGCTCGCCGAGGTCTCCGTCGCCATGGACGAGGGCGAGATCGTCTCCGTCGTCGGGGCGAACGGCGCGGGCAAGACGACGATGCTGCGCGCGGTGACGAACCTCACGCCCATCTCCGGGGGCGAGATCTGGTTCGACGGCGATCGGATCGACGGCCTCACGCCGGACCAGGTGGCGGCGCGCGGCATCGCCCTGGTCCCGGAGGGCCGGCACGTGTACCCGCTGATGAACGTGCGCGACAACCTCCTGATGGGCGCCTTCCTCCGGCGGGACAAGGCCGGGATCCGAAGCGACATGGACGCCATGTTCGAGCGGTTTCCGCGCCTCAAGGAACGATACCGGCAGCAGGCGAGCACCCTCAGCGGCGGAGAGCAGCAGATGGTCGCCATCGGCCGGGCGCTGATGTCGGGGCCCCGTCTGCTCCTGATGGATGAGCCCTCGCTCGGGCTCGCCCCGATGATGGTTCGCGAGATCGCGAGATCGATCCGCAGCATCAACCGGGACGGGAACGTGAGCATCGTGCTCGTGGAGCAGAACTCGCGGATGGCGCTTCGGCTCTCTCGGCACGCCTACGTGATGGAGATCGGGCGGGTGGCGATCGAGGGGCCCTCCGCCGAGCTCATGGAGGACGAGATGGTGCGCCGCGTCTATCTCGGGGGGTAGCGCTCGTCCAGCTCGGGCGGAAGATTCACCAAATTGTCGCCGCGCGCTGAGGACTGCCTGCCGAGAGACTGGATGGATCATGCGCGCTGGCGCCCGCGAAATCGCGAGGAGATGCGAAGGGCGTTGCCGGCGACCGCGAGGGAGCTCAGGGACATGCCGATCGCGGCCGCCCAGGGGGGGACCGCGCCCAGGGCGGCGAGAGGGAGGGCGACGAGGTTGTAGGCGAGCGCCCAGGCGAGGTTCTGCTTCACGATGCGCCGGGCGCGGCGTGCGATGTCGAGCCCCGCGAGGAGGGCGAGCGGATCGTCGCCGAGAAGCACCGCGTCGGCGCGGCTCGCGGCTGCCGCCGCCCCCCGTCCCATTGCGACCGAGACGTGGGCGCCGGCGAGGGCCGGGGCGTCGTTGACCCCGTCGCCGAGCATCAACACCCGCTCGCCGCGGGCGGCGAGCCGATCCGCCTCCGCGAGCTTGTCCGCCGGGGAGAGCCCGGCGAGGCGGCGCGCGACGCCGAGCGCCTCGCCCGTGCGTTCCACGGGGGCAGCGGAGTCACCGGACGCGATGGTGGTCTCGAGGCCGCGCGCGCGGAGCCCGTCGACGAGCTCCCGCGCCTCCGGGCGGAGGGTATCGGCAAGGTCGAAGGAGGCGAGGAGGGCGCCTTCGCGGGCGAGATGGACGCGTGTGCCGAGGCTCGTGCCTTCATCGCTCCCGCCGCCGGCCCCGCTCCCGCCCGGGCCGCCCAC
>JAJECB010000099.1 GCA_022822245.1 Gammaproteobacteria bacterium | reverse complement strand
GGTCGCCGGGCGTCTCGCCGCCTTTCTCTCGGCAACCGGCTTCGAGGCGTTGCCCGCGGGGGTGGTCGAGCGGACGAAGATGGCGGTTGCCGACACCCTCGCGAGCGCGCTCGCCGGCGACGAGTCGCCTTCCGTGCACATCGTTCGACGCCTGGCGGCCAGCGGCGGCAGCGGCGGCGAAGCCACCCTGTGGGGTCGCGCCTCCGCCACCGCATCGGCCGCCGACGCAGCGCGCGCGAACGCCGTCATGGCCGACGCGATGGCCTTCGACGAGAGCCACCTCGGCACCATCGCCCACCTCTGCGGGGTGTGCGTTCCCACCGCGGCGGCACTCGCCGAGCGGAGCGGTGCCGGCGGCGCCGAGCTCATTTCCGCCGTCGCCCTCGGCTACGAGGCGGCCGGGCGCATCGGCAAGGCGGTATCGCCCGGCTACATGCATCGCCGCGGCCTGCACAACTCCATCGTGACCGTCCTCGGGGCCGCGGTGGCCGCAGGGAAGCTGCTGGCCCTCGAACAAGCGCCGATGACCCACGCCGTCGCGCTCGCCGCCACTTCGGCCGGCGGGCTCGCCGGTTCGCGCAAGAGCCCGGCGCGGGAGTACCACGCGGGGACGGCGGCCCTGCTCGGGATTCATGCGGCGATGGCGGCGGCGGGTGGATATGAGGGGCTCGCAACCGTGCTCGAGGACGACGAGGGCTATTGCCGCGTCTTCGGCGCGAATTCGGATCCATCGACGATCCTCCAGCGGCTCGGCGATAGCTGGGAGATCGAGACCGACTTCTCGCCCAAGTTCATGCCCGGAAGCCACGGCATCCACACCGCGGTCGAAGCGGCACTCGGGGCATTCCGGCCGGGGGGCGGCCCGGCCGACCCACGGTCGATCGTCGACATCACCGTGGCCGGCCCGGAATGGAAGACCGTCTATGCCATCCATCGGCCCCGGAGCGTGGCCACGGCCAGCCACAGCATCCCCTACTTCGTGGCGCGGGCCGCGCTCGCCGATCGAGTCGATTGGAACGACCTTCTCGACCCCGTGCGCATCGCGGACCCCGGAACCTGGCCCATTCAGGACAATGTGGCGGTCACCGTCGATCCCGAGCGCCCGCCGTCCGAGTACCCCGGCGGGGCCACCGTCACCGTCCGACGGGCCGACGGCGGCATGTCCCGCCACACGGTCGAAGATGCGCCGGGGACCCCGGCCCGCGGCTTCACGTGGGCCGAGATCGAGGAGAAGTACCGGACCCTGGCTCCCCTCGGGGGCGTTCCGGAGCGGCGGGTCGAGGCTGCGCTGGACGCCCTCCACGCCCTGGATGCCTGCGACGACGTTCGCGGTCTGGTAAAGCGCGCAGCAGGGGCGGGATGATCCGGTTCAGCCCATCGCGAGTTCACCTTGGAGCAGGACCATGACCAACTTCCTTCCCCCGCCCGGTACCGCGTACGAGGACCTGGAGACGCCGCGGCTCGTCATCGACCTGCCGGCCATGGAGCACAACATCGAGACCCTCCACCGCTTCTTCCGCGGCCGGCCCGCCCGGGTGCGGAGTGTCACCAAGGGCCACAAGTGCCCGGCCATCGCCCAGCGGCAGATGAGGACGGAGGGTGCGGTTCCGTTCGGGCTCTGCTGCGCGAAGGTGAGCGAGGCGGAGGTCATGGTCGCGGCCGGGGCCCGGCACATCCGGATGATCGAGCAGGTGGTGGGCAAGGCCAAGATCGAGCGCCTGGTGAACCTCGCGAAGAACGCCCAGGTCATCGCCCTCGTCGACGATCCGCGGCACGTCGCGGACCTCGCGGACGCGGCGGCCGCCCACGGCATCACCCTCGACGTGCTCGTCGAAGTGGAGATCGGCCTCAACCGCACCGGACTCGTTCCCGGCCCGGAGGCGGTGAAGCTGGTCGAGTCCATCGAGAAGGACAACCGTCTTCGCTTCGCCGGGCTCTCCTCCCACGAGGGCTCCATGGTCATCACCGACCCGGTGCTTCGCGAGGAGAAGGTCCGCGAGCGGATCCAGCGCATCCTCGATTGCCGCGAGGACGTGGAGCGCGCGGGGATCGGGGTGGAGATCTGCGGCGCCGGCTCGAGCACCACCTGGAACATCGCGGGGGCGATGGACGGGATCACCGAGATCGATCCGGGGACGTACGTCTTCTGGGACCACGCCTTCACCGAAAGCATGCCCGACCAGCCGTTCCGGCTCGCGCTGAAGATGCTCGCCACCGTGATCAGCCGCTCCGCGCCCGACCGCGCGGTCGTGGACTGCGGGTACAAGGCCATGGGTCGGGCCGCCGACGGGGGCATGCCGGCTACGGATCGCGAGGGGGTCACCGTCAACCGGCTCAATTCCGAGCACGGCATCCTGGACCTCGAGGGGGAGGGGCGGGCGCTGCGGATCGGCGACAAGGTGGCGCTCATCCCGCGCGCCTTCGGGCCCACGATAGTGGCGCACGACCACTACGTGGGGGTGCGGGACGGCGTCGTGGAGAGCGTCTGGCCCATCGCGGCTCGCGCGAGCCACCAGTAGGTCGGATTAGCCGAAGGCGTAATCCGACATCACCCACGAGACCGAGCCCCGGGGCCGTAACTGTCGGATTACGCTCCGCTAATCCGACCCGCTGATCTGCTTCCAGCCCGCGGTGGAGACCGACGATCTCCATTCTCCTCGCAGGCAAGATGCCCGCGCTCCCGGAGCGCGGTCCTCAGGCGGGTGGGGACTCGGCGCTTTCCGCGGTGTTCCCGCGCCGGCGGGCGGTGCGCGCGTCGCGGGTGGCGGTGGCGTCGACCCGTCGCCGGTCCCCGGCCAGCACGACACCGTAGATCGCCTCCGCTCGCTCCGGTGAGAGCTTCTCCGCCCTCACGTCGGCGAGCACCGCCTCCGGGTCCCGGTCCAGGGGATCTCCCCAGCCGCCTCCCCCCGGCATCTCGAACGTGAGGGTGTCGCCCTCGTTGGCGTAGACGATGAACTTCGACGGCATCGGCTCCTCGGGACCGCCCCGGCGGGCGAAGGAGACCCGGGAAGGCCGCGCCGCCTCGCCGCCGCAAAGGCCCCAGGGCGGGTGGTCCATGCGGTCCGAGCGAAGCTGGACCAGGGTACCGTCGGCGAGGAAGCGGTGCCGGCGGGTGAGCCCGAGCCCTCCGCGAAAGGTGCCCGCCCCTTCCGAATCGGGGGCGAGCGAGTACTCCTCGATCCGGATCGGGTGCTCGACCTCGATGAGCTCCGCGGGGATGTTGGTGATGTTGGAGACCGCCCCGCTTTGCGCGTCGATACCGTCGCGCCGCGGCGACGCGCCGGCGGCGGTCTCGCCGCTTCCCTCGACCTGCACCCAAGGCTTGCGCGCGTTCCCCTCCCGGCGATAGCCGGCCATGGTGAGGTTGCCGTCGGCACCGCCGGCGCAGGCGGGCACCTCGCCGGGCAGCATCTGCGCGAATGCGCCGAACACGGCGTGCGAGACCCGGAGGCAGCCGAGGAACCGGGCCGCGACCGCCGCGGGGGGGCGTGGATTGACGTACGTCCCCTCCGGAGCGGTCACCGTGACGGGCCGGAAATAGCCGCCCGTGTTGGGGATCTCCCCCCCGAGGACGGCCCGCGTCACCGCGTAGACCATGGACTTGGTCGAGTCGAGGGGATTGTTGATCGCGCCCTTCACTTGGGGGGACGTGCCGGTGAAGTCGACCCGGATCTCGTCGTCCTCCTTGACGAGATTGGCGACGATGGCGATGGGCCCGGAGCCGAATCCGTCGTTGTCGACGTGGTCGGTAAAGGTCCAGGCCCCGTCGGGCAGCTCCCGGATGCGCAACCGAGTGAGGGTCTCGGTGTAGTCGAGGACCTCGCCCTGGAGCTCGAGGAACCGCTCGGGGCCGTGACGGCCGGCGAACCGCAGCAGCTCCTCCTCGGCGAGCCGGAGCGCGGAAACCTGGCCGCGCACGTCCCCCAGCACCTTGTCCGGAACCCGCACCGCCTTCTCGATGATGCGAAAGAGGGTGCGGTTGGGCTCGCCCCGCTCGTAGAGTTTGAGCGGTGGAATGCGCAGCCCCTCCTGGTAGATCTCCGTGCAGTCGCTCGAGTTGCCCCCCGCCACCCGACCCCCGACATCGGTGTGATGGCTCATTGCACAGGCATAGGCGACGAGTGTCCCGTCCGCGAAGACGGGCTTGAACATGAAGATGTCGGGGAGGTGGCTGCCCCCTTCGTAAGGGTCGTTGTTGATGAGGATATCGCCGGGAAAGATCCGGCCTTCGTAGTGCTCGACGCAGGCCTTGAGGGCGGGCGGCATTCCGCCCATGTGAATCGGCTGGCAGAGGCCTTGGCCGACGAGCTCTCCGTCGGGACTCAGGAGACCGGTCGAGAAGTCGTAGCCGAGCCGCACGATGGAAGAGCGCGAGGTGCGGACGAGGGTGACCGCCATCGCATCCGAGATGCCGGAAAGGGCGTTGTGGACGACCTCGAGCTGCGTCGGATCACTCGGACGTACGCCGGGGCCGGGGCTGGTCATGTTCGCGCTCCTCCGGAGGGGCTCGGACGGCGTCAGCGGGATGCCGGACGGGTGTTCCGGGGGGCCGTGCCGGCACCGGTGGCACGGGCCGCCCCGGTCCGGTGGGCGCCGCCGGAACGGCGGGCCCTCGCGGCCCGAAGCGCCTCGGTAGCGTTCCGGTCCACCTCCCGCCCGGACTCGTCGACGACCACTCCATAGACATCACCGGCATGGGCGGGGGTGATCTTCTCTTCGACGACATCGCGAAGAACACGCTCCGGCTCGCGATCGAGCGGAGGGCCATGCCCGCCGCCGCCGCACCACTGGGTGCGAAGCCGATCGCCGCGGCGCATGACGGTCGTCGACTTGCTCGGGAGCCCGCGCACGGAACCGGCGTCGCGAGCGGCGCACTCCAGGCTGATCCGCGCGGCCGGCGCGCTGCCGCCGCCCTGGACCCCCCATGGCGGACGCTTGGCGCGGTCCGAACGGATCCGCACCTCGATCTCGTCGTCGAGGAACGTGTAGGTGCGCGACATGGCAAGCCCGCCGCGGTAGCGCCCCGGCCCCTCGGTGTCCGGCACGAAGCCGTACTCGTCGATCCGGATGGGATACTCGAGCTCCAGGAGCTCGACGGGCGTGTTCGCCTGGTTGGTGATGTTGGACCCCTGGCCCTCCATGCCGTCCTTGTCGGGGCGCCCGCCGCACGCGATCTCGTTGAACCCTTCGGTGAGCACCCAGCCGCGCCACGGTTCCACGCTCTTGTCGAGACCCGAGAACGCGATGCTGGAATCCGCTCCCCCCGGGCATGCGAACGCGCGCTCCGGCGCCATCCGGGCGAGCGCGCCCCACACCGCCTGGTTGATGCGCCGGCCTCCGAGCTGGCGGGCCGCGACCGCGGCCGGCGGGTGCGGGTTGACGAAGCATCCGGGGGGGGCGGTGATCGTGATCGGGCGGAAGAAGCCGGAGGTGCTGGGGAGGTCGGCGCCGAGCAGGCAGCGGAGCGCCATGTGGACGAAGTTCGTGTTCATGTGGAAGAGCCCCACGATCGATCCCCGACACTGCGGCGAGGTGCCGTCGAAGTCGACATGGATCTCGTCCCCGGTCTTGGTCACGGTGGCCACGATCGAGATGGTCTCGTCGGAGATCCCATCGTCGTCGACATGGTCCGTGAACGACCAGGTGCCGTCGGGCAGCCCCGCGATTGCCCGGCGCGTGAGTCGCTCCGTATGGTCGAGGAGGCCGGCGACGAGCCGGTGATACTCGCTTGACCCGGTCCGTTCGACGAGCGCCAGCAGCTCGCGCTCTCCGATCTTCGTCGCGGTCACCTGGGCAAGCAGGTCGCCGAGGACCGTCTCGGGCGCGCGCACCGCCTTCTCGAGCAGGCGGTATATGGTCTCGTTGGCCTTTCCCGCTTCGTACAGCTTCGAGGGCGGAATGCGCAGCCCCTCCTGGTGGATCTCCGTGTTGGCGAAGCCCTGGCCTCCGGGAACGCTGCCGCCGATGTCCGCGTGGTGACAGATGGCGCCGACATACGCAAGCGCGGAGCCCTCGTGGAACACCGGCTTGAACAGGTAGATGTCGGGGAGATGCTGGGCGCCTTCGTACGGGTCGTTGGTGATGAGGATGTCGCCGGGGCCGATACCCTCTCCGTGCCAGGCGAGACAGCCGGTGAGCGCGGGCGCCATCCCGCCGAGGTGAATCGGATGGCACATGCCCTGGCCGACGAGATCCCCCTCGGCGGTGAGCACGGCGGTCGAGAAGTCCCACCCGAGTCGCACGACGGCCGAGCGAGCGGTCTGATAGAGCGAGATCGCCATGGTGTCGGCGATCCCTTCGAGCGCGTTTCGCATGACCTCGAGGCGGGTCGGGTCGAAATCTCGAGACATCGTCCTCCCTCGGCCGGCCGGCCTCGCCCGACGGGCGGAGATTACCTGCGCTTCGAGCGGCCCGCGGACGGGCAGCCACAGACGGCCGGCCCCAGGACGAGGCTAGAGACGGGCGGGCGTCCTTGTCAATCGGCGCGGCCTTCGGGGCGAATCGGAGTGAGGCCTGTAGAATGCGGTCGGGGTCCAGCGCGACGAGCTCCCGCAGCGGTCCCCGCGCGGGGTCGAGTTTCCGCACGGCGGCGCGGCGGCGCGGCCCGATGGCTTCGCGCGCGGCGCAGATCTCCTCCGCGCATCCACGGACACGGACACGGAAGCATGGCGACAGCGCGAGACAGTGGGACCGACGGAAGGAACGTTCGGCAACCGGAAGCAGGAGATGCGTGACTCGTTTCGACTCGCGGTGGACGTCGGAGGCACCTTCACCGACATCGTGTTGATGTTTCCCGGGGGCCGTGCGGTGCCGAAGAAGGTCCTCTCCTCGCCGCCGCACTTCAATGCCGCCATTCGGCAGGGCGTGGCCGAAGCGTTCGCCGAGAACGCGGTGGCAGCTTCGGCGGTCCGGTCCTTCACCCACGGGGCGACGGTGGCCACCAACGCCATCATCACCCGCACCGGCGCGGCCACCGGACTCATCACCACCCGGGGCTTCCGCGACGTTCTCGAGATCCGTCGCATGCGGATGCACAAGCTCTACGACATCCACTGGGAGAAGCCGCCCCCCCTCGTGGCCCGGCACCTGCGCCGGGAGGTGTCCTCGCGCGTCGACCCGAGGACCGGGGAGGACTCTCCCCTCGACGAATCCGCGGTTCGCGAAGCGGTGCGGCGCCTCGTTGACGAGAACGTCGACTCGATCGCGGTCTGCTATCTCCACTCCTACGCGAACGGCACCAACGAACGGCGCACCCGCGAACTCATCGCGGAGTTGGCGCCGGGCAGGTTCGTATCGATATCGTCCGAGGTGCTGCCCGAGATCAAGGAGTACGAGCGCACCAGCACGACCGTGATCAACGCCTACGTCCAGCCCGTGGTTACCCGCTACGCGCGCGCCATGGAGGAAGATCTGAGGGCGATCGGGGTTCCGGCGCCGGTCATGATCATGCAGTCGAGCGGCGGCATGATGCCGATCGACTCGGCCTGCGCGCTTCCCATCCACATCATCGAATCCGGTCCCGCGGCCGGGGTAACCGGCGTGCACCACCTCGCAGGGCGGATGGGAATTCGGGACGCGATGACCCTCGACATGGGCGGGACCACGGCCAAGGCGGCCCTCATCGAGGACGGAGAAATCTCGCGTTCACCGGAGTACGAGGTCGGCGGCGAGGTGAGCATCGGCCATCGCCTGATGAAGGGCAGCGGCTATCTGCTCCGGGTCCCGTCCATCGATCTCGCCGAGGTCGGGGCGGGGGGCGGCAGCGTCGCATGGATCGATCCGGCGGGCGCGCTCAAGGTCGGGCCGCAGAGCGCGGGGGCGGTGCCCGGCCCCGCCTGTTACGACGCGGGCGGGGTCGAACCGACGATCACGGATGCGAACGTGTACCTCGGCCTCACCAATTGCGAGGCTCTCGCCGGGGGAGCGCTCAAGATCCGCGCCGACCTCGCGGAGCGCGCGATCCGCGAGCGCATCGCCGAGCCCCTCGGCATCGATGCGGCGAAGGCGGCGTGGGGAATCCGGACCATCGCCAACTCCGCCCTCATTCGTGCGCTTCGCGCCGTTTCGACCGAACGCGGTCGCGACCCCCGCCGGTTCACGCTCTTCGCCTTCGGAGGGATGGGGCCGGTGCAGGCGCTGGACGTGGCCGGCGAGCTCGGCATGGACAAGGTGGTGATCCCACCGCTTCCGGGACTCTTCAGCTCGCTCGGACTTCTCTTCGCCGAGGTCGAGCACCACCTCGTTCGGACCCACTACGCGAGCGCGACACGGCCCGATCTCGATCGCCTCAACGCGGTCATCGAGGGGCTCCTCGACGAGGCGACGGGGACGCTTGAGCGCGAGGGCTACGACCGCTCCCGCCGCGAGTTCACGCTTTCGACGGATACCCGCTACGAGGGGCAAGACTACGCGCTCACCATCCCATTCGTGGGTCCGACCCTCGACGCATCCGGTCTCGCGCGCCTGGTCGAGGACTTCCACCGCGAGCACGAGAAGACCTACGGCTACCGCTCCGACGAGGAGAACGTGCAGTTGACCGGGGTTCGCATCGTCGCCCGAGGACTCTCGGATGCGCCGCAGGTGCCGGACCGGCTGGAGGTCGCCCCCGTCGAGGGCTGGAAGCCGTCGGGCGCGCGCGATGGCTTCTTCGGCCCCGAGCACGGCTGGGTCAAGACCGAAGTGATGGGCCGCGGCGACCTGACGGCCCGGAAGGTGCCGGGGCCGGCGATCATCGAGGAGGACAGTTCGCTGACCGTGGTTCTGCCCGAGTGGACCGCGCGGCTCGACGACTGGTCCAACATCGTGCTCGAGAGGGCGGGTGCGTGATACGCGCCACGACCGCCCGACCTTCCCTTCGGGTGAAACCCGAACCTCGCGCTACGGGCCGCCACCACGGGGAGGCTCGGACCGGTCGGGAGCCCCCTCGAAGCAGTACCGGACCTTCGTGAAGGCCGAGGACAATGCGAGGACATCGCCTTTCACGACGCCCGGCTCCTCTCGCTCCAGGATGACGCGACGCAGGAACCCCGCAACTTCGGTCATTTCCACCGGCCCCATTCCGAGCCGGGTGAGGGACGGCGAACCGAGGCGGAGCGCCGACGGCCTCGGGAAGTCGCGGGGGAGGGGAATCGCCTCGCAGGTGATCCGCGCCGCCTCCAGCCGCTTCACGGCCTCCGCAGGCACCATGGTCCCGTCGAGGTCGAGGACGACGACGTGCGAGCGGGTGAACCCGCGCTCGCGCCCCACGACCTCGAACCCCTCGGCGTCGAGAGCTCTTGCGAGGAGGCCGGCGTTCTCCACCGTGGCGGTGGCATACGCCCCGCCGAAGACCGTCATTTCGGCCAGGGTCACCGCGAGCGCGGCAGCGCGCTGGTCGTGGTAGTTGCCGATGGCGCGGTCGGTGAAATCGTGGATGCGCGAGGCGAGGTCGTCATCGTTCGTGAGGATGATGCCGCCGACCGGGCCGGGAAAGGTCTTGTGGGTGGAGGCGGTGAGCGCCGCCGCCCCTTCGCGCAGCGGTTCCTGATAGCAACCGCCGACGGTGAGCCCGAGGACGTGCGCGACATCGTACAGGATACGGGCCCCGCCCTTGGCCGCGATGGCCTCGATCTCCGACAGCGGGTAGGGAAAGAGTGGCCACGAGCTGCCGACGACGAGCCAGCGCGGCTCGTGGCGGGCTACTTCGTTGGCCAACCGGCCAAGGTCGATCTCACCCGAATCCGAGCCCGTGCACGGAATCTCCATGACCTCGAGCCCTCGCGCGCCGGCATACCCCGCCTCGCCATAGGTGCCGTGCCCGCCGAATCGGCGGGGCAGCACCATGATCCGTTCGCCCGGCTCGGTTGCGCCGAGGAGGAAGAGCGCGTTCGCGAGCGAGCCCGTGGGCACCCGGTACTCCACGTGGGCAGCGCCGAAGAGACGGCGTGCGAGCTGGACGAGGATTGCCTCGATCCGGTCGAGGTCGGCGAGTCCGCTCTTGCGCCGTTCACCCACCCGACCACCGCCGGCGACCCGTTCCATCAGCCCCGAGGTCATCATCGCCCGCGCACGCGGACTCAGGAGGTTCCGCGAAGCGACGAGGCAGAGGCTGGCGTCGTGCCAGGAGACGTGGTTGGCGGCGGCTGCGGCAATCGCCTCACAGGCGGCGAGCCCCGAACCGTCAGCGGCAATCGCACCCGCTTGCCGCCAGAGTTCGTCGTGACAGCTCTCGAAAGACGGCATGATGGACCGTTGACCCCTTGGGCCGGAACCCGGTTACGCTCTACCTCGACCTCGCGAAACGCGGGTACGTGGGAACCTTCCGATGGCCCGTCACCTCGCGAGCGCCTCGTGGAAAGGACCGCACCGTCCCCCGCCGGTTCGCCCTTTCTCGAACATTCTATCGGGCATTACCCGCTCGAACGCCCGCCGGAGGTCGCGCTCCTGTCGCGGGTGCCGCAGGCGCACGAGTTGACGCACGCCGTGTTCCACTGCTGTTCCGGGGGCGGACGGGCAGCCAGTGCGCATCGGACGGCGACGCGGAACCCCGGGTGGATTGATCCCGCCCGGCAAGCCGTGTCACGGTCGGTTCCCGAGCGGCAACGTTTCAGCGAGTCGGACCATGTCCCAATACGTGCCTCCCCGCATCGAGCAGCGTGACGTCGAGGCGTTCGCGCATGACGGAGCCGTCTTCGTGAGGGGTCTTTTCGATTCGTCGTGGGTCGAACGGATGCGTCAGGCGATCGACAGGATCGAATCGATTCCCGGGCCGTTCCGTGAACGCTACAGTCCGGACGATCCGGGCGAATTCCTGAGCGACAAGTTTCTGTGGGCCCGCGATTCGGACTTCCGGGCCGCGGTGCTCGACTCACCGGCCGCCGAAGCCGCCTGCCGCCTCATGCGCGCCTCGCGCGTGAACGTGTTCTACGACCACCTGATGGTGAAGGAGCCTGGCGCCATCTCCCGGACGCCCTGGCATCAGGACCTCAACTACTGGCCCGTCGAGGGTGAGCAAGTCTGCTCGGTCTGGATCGCCTTCGATCCCGTGGACCGGTCCAATGGCGCAATGGAGTTCGTGGCCGGTTCCCACCGGTCGGGCCGACGCTACCAGCCCTTCGACTTCCGCCACGCGGACGCGGTCGAGACGGACGAGTTCGAGCCCCTGCCGGACGTGGACGCCCATCGCGGCGAGTTCCGCATCCTGACCTGGGATCTCGAGCCCGGAGACGCGGTGGTCTTCTCCGCCCTCACTCTGCACGGCGCAGCCGGAAACGCGACGCGGGATCGGCGGCGGCGCGCGCTGTCCATCCGGTATACCGGCGACGATGCGCGTTTCGTGAAACGCAACAAGATGATCCGGCTCCTTCGAGACCCCGGCCTGCACGTGGGCGACCGGATGGACTGCGAGCTGTTTCCGGTCGCGTGGCCACGCCCTGCGCGGACCGCAAGCCGAGCACGACCGGACGACGACTCCGAGGCGTAGCGCCGCCCTGTGCCGCGGGCCGGAAAGCGGGTTTGGCGACCGCCCGGATGGCGTGCTCGAGCTGGTCGCGTGTCATCGCGGCAGGGGTTCGTCGGCGAGGAGCCGCGCGAGCACTTCGGGGGAGGGTGGAGGCGGTGGTTGCCAGTCGGGTGGAGCGTCGGGCGGCGGGTGCCGGCCGATGATCGCGTACCGCTCTTCCTGAGTGATGAGGCCGCTGAAGGGATGCGAGCTTCGCAGGCGTTGCCCCTCGTCGGATTCTTCCACGAGGATGGCGCGGATCTCCGGCCATGGGCGCTTCAGGAGTTCGGCCCATTCTTGCCGTGCCTGGGTGAGTCTGTCCCAACGCTCGCGTTCGCGCGCGAGGTTTTCGTGGGCAATTTCGAACCGGCGCGGTTCTTCGTCGATCTTCTGGACGATGAGCCGGCACATGTCGAGCACGCGAGCGTCGATGTGCGGGTGACCGATTCCGCAGTCCTGCGGGCGCACGCCCATCTCTTCGAGCGACGGCCCGTCGTAGCGGCGTGGAGATTCGAGCTCGGCGTGGCTCACTTCGGGGTACATCCAAACGCGGGGTCGGGCCGGCGGCATCCTATTTTGCCCTGTCCTGCCTCATCCCGACGCGTCGCCTCCTGTGCGCGGATGCAATCGGGGCGGTCGCGACGCCTTCTGGTCAGGGCGCTCGACCGCGACGGCCGGGCTGTGGCGGCAGATGGAGGGTGATCTGTTTGTCGAGCGAGTCCCGGGGGCACGAGGCGGTAGATGACCGTGCGAATGAAGTCGGCGAAGCGCCGAGTGCGGGGTTCGTGTCTGGCAGTGCGTCTACCTCGGGGTCGACGCGGCCGACGCCGTTCGACTGAAGTCCGGGGGGTTCGCGAGTGCGTGAAGCTCGCGGCAACCCTCGATCCCGAGCCGGCGCGGGAACCCCGACCTCGAGGATGGCCGATGGTGGGTGGGGGTGTGCCGAGAACTCCCGCGCGGCACCCCGGATCGCGGCACGCCGTATCGAGCGGAGGCGCCGAGTCAGATCGGGACCGACGGATAGCGATCGGAACGCGTGCCCGGAATCGGTCGGTTTCCGCCCGCGTGGTAGGTGAACACGGCGGAGAGCTTGACCTCCCGCGACACGTTCTTGCCGGCCGCGTGGAACAGCCGGCAATGGAACAGCAGCGCATCGCCCGCGTCGAGCTCGACGAGGGAAGCATTGGCGATGAGCGCGCGGTTCTCCGCGAGCTCGGGGCGCAGGAACAGGTGCCGGTCGAAGCGGCCCCGGTCGAGGTCCAGCCGGTGGCTCCCCGGGATCACCTGCAGCGCGCCGTTCTCTTCGCGCTCGGGCCCCAGGGCGAGCCACACCGAGACGAGCTCGGGGGCATCGAACGACCAGTACCGGATGTCCTGGTGCCACGCCGTCGAGCTCGAGAACCCGGGATGCTTCGTCATCACGCAGTTGTGATGGCACTGGGACAGCTCGATGCGGTCCTCGC
>JAJECB010000285.1 GCA_022822245.1 Gammaproteobacteria bacterium | reverse complement strand
ATCGGCGGTCGACGCCATCGTCGACATCAAGCTCCTCCAGTACGCGCATAAGACGTTCGGCGCGACGAAGATCGGCCTCATGCTGATCAACAACCCGTGGGGCGAATCGAACGAGCGCGGCCTCCTCGCCGCGGACGTGGACAACGACGACGTCGAGATCGTCGGGGTCGAGAAGTTCGAGAACAACGACGTCGACATGATCCCGCAGCTCACCCGCCACAAGGACAAGGGAGCGGACGCTCTCGTGCTCGTCACCAACGCTCCCCCCGGTGCGCAGATGATGAAGTCGCGCGACCGCATGGGCTGGGACGTGCCGGTGGTCTCCCACTGGGGGATATCGGGCGGCCGGTTCCCCGAGCTCGCCGGCCCGACCGCGGGCGACGCGCACTTCGTGCAGACCTACAGCTTCTTCGGCGAGCAGGGCGAGGCCGGAAAGCGGGTGCTCGCGGCCCTCGTCGACAAGTTCGACAACATAGGCGGGGCGGAGGACGTCTTCTCGCCGGTCGGCACCGCCAACGCCTACGACGCGATGCACCTCCTCGCGAAGGCCATCGACCAGGCGGGGAGCACGGACGGCGACGCGATCCGCACCGCCCTCGAGTCGCTCGGGAGCCACGAGGGTCTCATCAAGACCTACGACGCGCCGTTCAGCGCCGACAACCACGACGCGCTGAACGAGAACGACTACATCATGGTGCGGTTCGTCGGAAACCAGATCAGCCCGATCGAATAGGATGACGGCGGGTCCGGGAGCGGCCGTGCGCTCCGGCGCACGGCCCTCCTCCCTCGTGCGGCCCGATTCAACGGCCGGGTTCGTGCAGGCGAGGTTCGTTCGACCGGATCGCCGCGCCGCGGCCGGCGCCGGGCGGCGGCGCGTCGAGCGCCGGTCGCCCGGGACCCCCGAGGCACGTCCGGAGTGAGCGCCTCCACCCTCATCACCGGGATCGGGCTCGGCAGCATGTACGGGCTGCTCGCGCTCGGCTTCTACGTCACCTACGCGGTGTCGCGCACCGTCAACTTCGCCCAGGGAAGCGCGATGATGCTGGGGGCGGTGCTCACATTCAGCTTCGCGGTCACCTGGAGCTGGCCGATGTGGGCGGCCATCCTCGCCTCGCTTGCCCTGTGCACCGGGTGGGGGGTCGCCGTCGAGCGGGTGGGGGTGCGGCCGTTCGTGCGGCGCGGCTCCGACGCCTGGCTGATGGCGACGGTGGCGATGGGCATCGTCCTCGAGAACGTGGTGCTCTTCACCTTCGGCAAGGACCCGCGCGGGATGCCCCCCTCCCCGCTCACCACCGAGGCGTTCTACATCGCGGACATCAAGGTGCAGCCCCTCCAGGTGGTGATCCCGGTCGCGGGGATCGCGATCGCGGTCGCCCTGCACTGGTTCTCCTACCGCACCCGGCACGGCCGCGCCCTCCTCGCGGTGGTCCAGAACCCGGACGCGGCGCGGCTCATGGGCATCAACGTGACCGCGGCGGTGGTCCTCACCTTCGCCCTCTCCGGCCTCTTCGCCGGGATCGCCGGGATCCTCATCGCGCCGCTCTTCATCATCTCCTCGACGATGGGGACCCTGTTCGGCATCAAGGCGTTCGCGGTGGCGATCCTCGGCGGCATCACCAACGCCTGGGGGGTCATGCTGGCGGGACTCGTCTACGGGCTCGCCGAGGCCCTCATCACCTCTCTCCTCGGCTCGACGTACACCCACATCGTGACGTTCGCGCTCGTCATCGTCGCCCTCGCCGCACGCCCGCACGGGCTCTTCGGCCGGGCGGAGGTGAAGAAGGTATGAAGGCCGCCCGGCGGCTCGCCATCCTCGTCGCCGCGGTTCTCGTCGCGGCCGCCATCGTCACCGCCGACGGCTACCAGGTGTACATCATCTCCCTCGTCGGGCTCACCGCGATGGTGGGGATCGGGCTCAACATCCTCCTCGGCCTCACCGGCCAGATCTCCCTCGGGCACGCGGGCTTCTACGCGATCGGGGCCTACGTGGGGGCGATCCTCACCACCACCTGGGAATGGAGCTTCTGGGCCGCCCTTCCCCTCGCGGGAATCGTGGCCGGCATCGCCGGGATGCTGCTCGCGATCCCCGCCCTCCGGGTGCGCGGCCCCTATCTCGCGATGGTCACCATCGCGTTCGGCTTCGTGATCGAGCAGGGCGCGGCGGAGTGGAAGGAGGTGACCGGCGGCTGGAACGGAATCATGTTCATCCCCCTCCCCGAGGCCTTCGGCTACACCTTCATCGAACGCGACGTGGCGCTCCTCGTCGCGGTTCTCACGTTCGGAGCCGTCGCCCTCTTCGCACGCCTCGCCGCGAGCGACTGGGGCAAGGCCATGCGGGCGGTGCGCGACTCCGAGCTCGCGTCCCGGTCGCTCGGGCTCGATCCGGTCATGATCCGAACCGCCGCGTTCACCATATCGGCCGCGATCACCGGGGTCGCGGGGGCGATCTTCGCCTCCCTGACGCAGTTCATCAGCCCCGAGTCGTTCCCCTTCCTCCAGTCGATCCTCTTCCTCCTCGTCGCCATCATCGGCGGGATCGGGACCGTCCTCGGGCCCGTCGTCGGCGCCCTCGTCGTGGTGCTGCTGCCGGAGTTCCTCTCCGCCCTCGCCGAGTACCGGCTCCTCTTCGTCGGAGTGCTCCTCCTCGTCGTCCTCGTCGCGACCCCCCGCGGGGTGGTGGGCGAGATCGAGCGCCGGCTCCGGCGCATCGACCCGCGCCCGGCCCGGGCGGGGACGTTCGACGTCGGCACGTTTCTCTCCCGGCCGGGCGCCGGCGAACCGCTCGCCGTCGACGGGCTCGAGGTCTCCTTCGGCGGGGTGGTCGCGGTGGACGGGGTCTCGCTCCGCGCCGAGCCGGGCGCGATCACGAGCATCATCGGCCCGAACGGCGCCGGCAAGACCTCCGTCCTCAACCTGGTGTGCGGCTACCTTCGCCCGGAGGCGGGCGCGGTGCGACTCGGCGAGCGCGAGGTGACGGGCCTCGCCGCGCAGTCCATCGCGCGCGCCGGCATCGCCCGAACCTACCAGACCACCCAGCTCTTCGAGAACCTGTCGGTGCGGGAGAACCTCGAGATCGCCCTCCGGCGGGGGCGCCTCGGCTCGATCGGCGGCGCCCTCGCGGCCGGTCGCACGGCGCGCGACACGGCCGCCCCGTTCGAGACGGTCGAGGCGGTCGAGGCGCTGCTCGCGTTCGTCGGCTACGCGGGGCCGGTGGAGCAGCTCGCGTCCGCCCTCCCCCACGTGGACAAGCGGCTTGTCGAGATCGCCCGCGCCCTCGCGATCCGCCCCGCCGTCCTCCTCCTCGACGAGCCCGCGGCGGGACTCGGGCTGAAGGACACCGCGGACCTCGGGCGGTTGCTGCGGCGGATCGCGGGGTCCGGGGTCGCGGTCGTCATCGTGGAGCACGACATGACCCTCGTCATGGAGATCTCCGACCACGTCTACGTGCTCGACGCGGGGGCGTGCATCGCGGACGGCCCGCCCGCCCGGGTCCGGGCCGACCCGCAGGTGCGCGAGGCGTACCTCGGGGCCCGCGACTTCGCTTCCGAACGCCGGGAGCGGGACGCCGGAACGGAGGTCGGCGAGGACCGGGTGCTCGAGGTCTCCGGACTCACCGCCGGCTACGGCGCGGCCCCGGTCCTCCGGGACATCGCGCTTTCCTTGCGCGACGGGGAGATGGCGGCGGTGCTCGGCGCGAACGGGGCCGGGAAGTCGACCCTGATGCGGACGGTGACCGGCCTCCACCGGGCCGAGGCGGGGAGCGTGCGGCTCGCGGGGCGGGACATCACCGCCTTCACCGCGAACCGCTCCGCCCGCGCGGGGCTCATGCTCGTGCCGGAGGGGCGGCAGGTGTTCCCCGAGCTCAGCGTCGTCGACAACATCCGCCTCGGCGCCTACACCCGCCGCGACTTCGACGACCGGGCCGAGGTGGAAGCGATGCTGGACCGCTTTCCCCAGCTCCGCGCCCGTGCCACCCGCCGCGCCGGCCTCCTCTCCGGCGGCGAGCAGCAGATGCTCGCCATCGCCCGCGGGCTCGTCGGCCGGCCGAAGGTCCTCCTCCTCGACGAGCCCTCCCTCGGCCTCGCCCCCGCCCTCATCAACGAGCTCTTCGACGTGCTGGTCGAGCTCCGCGACGAGGGGATCTCCATCCTCCTCGTCGATCAGATGGCCGGCCTCGCGCTGGCGGTGGCCGATCGCGGCTATATTCTCGAATCGGGCCGGGTCGTCCACGAGGGGACCACGACCGAGATCCGCGAGAATCCGGCCCTCGAGAACGCCTATCTCGGCGGTTTCGGGTAACCTCTTCCACGCGGAGGGAATTTCAAGGATGTTCCGCGACAATCCGGCGCCCTTGTCCGTCTTCTCGGGCGGTTTCGGGTAGCCGCTCCCATCCACCAGCCGCGCCGGTCGCGGCCGGCGTCAGCCCGGGAGAAGCCATGGACCTCATCCTCAGGAACGCGCGCGTCGCCGGCCGCCAGGACGGCCAGCCGGTGGACATCGGGATCGACGGCGGTCGGATCGCGGCCATCGAGCCCGGCCTCTCGGCGGACGCCGAGGTCCTGGACGTCGGGGGGCGCCTCGTCGGGCCGGGCTTCGTCGAGACCCACATCCACCTCGACAAGTCCTGCATCCTCGAGCGCTGCGAGTCGACCCGCGGCGACCTCGAGGAGGCGATCGAGCAGGTCGCGCGGGCCAAGCGGGAGTTCACCGCCGAGGACTGCCGCGAGCGCGCGGTGCGGACCCTGGAGAAGTGCCTCCGCCACGGGACCACCCACATGCGCACCCACCTCGAGGTGGACCCGGTCATCGGGCTCCGGAGCCTCGAGGGGATCATGCCCCTCATCGACGAGTACCGGTGGGCCATCGACCTCGAGATCTGCGTCTTCCCCCAGGAGGGGCTCCTCAACAACCCGGGGACCGACGAGCTCATGGTGGAGGGACTGAAGCGGGGCTGCCGGGTGGTCGGCGCCGCCCCCTACACCGACACCGATCCGAAGGGGCAGATCGACCGGGTGTTCGAGATGGCCCGCGAGTTCGACGTCGACATCGACATGCACCTCGACTTCGGCCCGGACCACGACGAGCTCGACATCTTCCACGTGTGCCGGCTCGCCGAACGGTACGGGTACGAGGGTCGGGTGGCGGTGGGCCACGTGACCAAGCTCTCGACGATGCCGATGGACCGGCTCGACGAGGTGGCGAGGATGGCGGCGGGCGCGGGCGTCGCGGTCACCGTGCTGCCGTCGACGGACCTCTTCCTCATGGGGCGGCACATGGAACACGACGTGATGCGGGGGGTGACTCCGATCCACCGGATGCTCGAGCACGGGGTCAACTGCGCCCTCTCGTCCAACAACGTCCTCAATCCCTTCACCCCCTTCGGCGACTGCTCCCTCATCCGCATGGCCAACCTCTATGCCAACGTCTGCCACGTCGGCAAGCGCGACGACATCGTGGAGTGCCTCAACATGGTGACGGAGCGGGCGGCCCGCCTCGCGCGAATCGAGAGCTACGGGGTCGCGGTGGGCAACGACGCGGACCTCGTCGTCCACGACTGCGAGGACCCGGCGGCAGCCGTCGCCGAGCTGGTGCCCCCGCTTGCCGGTTTCAAACGGGGCCGGCGGACCTTCACACGCGAGCCGGTGGTCCTGCACCGGCCCGGATAGGGCCGAGACGATGACGCTCCCCGACGACCCCGGCGGCGCGTTCTGCCGCGACACCCACGTCGCGCTTGAGGGCGCGGCGGACGGGCCGCTCTCCGGGCTTCGATTCGCGGCGAAGGACATCTTCGACATCGAGGGTCACCGGACGGGGTTCGGGAACCCGACCTGGCTCGAGACCCACGCCGCGGCCGGAGCCACCGCCTCGGCGGTGCAGGCCCTGCTCGACGCCGGCGCGGGCCTCGTGGGGAAGACCCTCACCGACGAGCTCGCCTACAGCCTGACCGGGGAGAACCTCCACTACGGGACCCCGCTCAACCCGGCCGCGCCGGACCGGGTGCCGGGCGGCTCGTCGAGCGGCTCGGCCTCCGCGGTCGCGGCAGGGCTCGTGGACTTCGCGCTCGGCACCGACTGCGGAGGCTCGGTGCGCCTCCCGGCGAGCTACTGCGGCATCCTCGGGATCCGCCCGACCCTCGGCCGCATCCCGATGGACGGGGTGCTCCCGTTCAGCGCCACCTTCGATGTCATCGGTTGGTTCGCCCGCGACCCGGGAAGGCTCGCATCGGTCGGGCGGGTCCTCTTCGGCGAGGCGGAGCACCCCAATTCGCCCCGGCGGCTCGTGATCGCGGACGATGCGTTCGCGCTCGTGGACGAGAAGGTGCGTGACGCGCTCCAACCTGCCGTCGAGCGGGTTGCGGAACGGCTCGGAGCGACCCGCCACCTCCAGGTGAGCCCGACCTCCCTCCCCGACTGGTTCGGGAATTTCCGGATCATCCAGGCGTCGGAAATCTGGGCCAACCACGGCGCGTGGATCGCCGCCGCGAGACCCAAGTTCGGGCGGGGGATCCGCGAGCGGATGGACTGGGCGAGCGGGGTCGGGCCGGAGGAAGTCGGGCGCGCGCGGCAGCGGCACGCCGAGATCCGCGCCCGCCTCGACGATCTGCTCGCCGAGGACGAGGTGCTGTGCCTGCCGTCCTCGCCCCGCGCCGCGCCCCTCAAGAACACCCCGACGGACGACCTCGAGGTCCGGTTCCGCCACCAGGCGATGTGCCTCCTTTGCATCTCCGGGCTCGGGGGCCTGCCCCAGGCGAGCCTTCCCCTCGCGACCCTCGACGGACTGCCCCTCGGGCTCTCCCTCATCGCCCGCCGCGGCGCCGACTCGATGCTCCTCTCCCTCGCCACCGAGCTGATGGACTGAGTTCGATTCCGACGCGGTGACGCGATTCGGATGGTGCCGCAGGTTCGCCGGCGCCGGCGGGCCACGGCCACACCCGGCTGCCGATCAGGATCCGGAACGGAGGTTCAGCTTCTGGGGCCGGTGCGGCGCTCAATCAGGGCGCGGAGGGGGTTCCGGTTGGCGAGATCCGGTTCGCCGCAGTGGGCGAGCATCCACGCCCGGGCCGCATCGCGGAGTTGAACGGCCCTCGACCACCTGCTTCGCTCCCCCGCATCCGATCCGCCCGCCCCGTCCGGCTCCGACACCGGCGGGGGGGCGATGGGTTCGCCGATCCGCACGTGGATCGGCACCCGCCGCGGGAACCACGTCCCGTCGCGCATCAGCGAGCGGGTGCCGCGCAGGATGACCGGTACGACCACCGCCTCCGCCTCCACCGCGGCCATGAACCCCCCGGTCTGGAAGGGCAGCAGTCCCGGCATTCGATGCAGGGTTCCTTCCGCGAAGATGAGAAGGCCCTCGCCGGCGTGAAGGGCCCCGGAGAGCCCTCCCGCATGGGCGACGCTGCGCGCGACGTCGAAGCGGTCGACGTAGAGGGTGCCGAGCCCGTCGAGGAACCAGCGCGCGAGCGGGTAGTCCCGAAGCTCCGCCTTTGCGACGAAACGCACGGGTCGCGGGAGGGCGGCGGCCAGCACGAGGCCGTCGAGGTAGCTCGTGTGGTTCGAAGCCATGACGTACGCCCCGTCCCGGGGGAGGCGCTCGGCTCCCTCGACGGACAGCCGGACGCCGGCGAGCCGGAAGACGGCGCGGCCGACGGCCCGCGCGCAGGCGAAGCCGAAGCGCGGCCGGCGGGCGGCGATCGCGGCAAGAGCCGGAACCGTCCCCACCAGCGCGAGCGCCCCCCACACCCATCCCGCCCAGGCGATCTCGCCGAACCGGCCCGCCGACCTTCGCAGGGCGGGCCCGGCGCCGCCCGCCGCGAGGCGCACGAGCCGCAGCCAGAGCGGCCGTGACGCCGCCTGCCGGGCACCGAGCTCCCCGGACTCGTAGAGCTCCGCCATCGCCCGCCGCCGGATCTTGCCGCTCGACGTCTTGAGCACGGTGTGCGGCGGGGCGAGCACCACCTCGTCCACCGGCTGGCCGAGCCGTTCCTCGGCGAGCGCCTCGAGGGCGGTGCGAATCGCCGCCTGTCGCGCGGGATCGGTGGTCCGGGTCTCGGCCACCGCGACGAGAC
>JAJECB010000514.1 GCA_022822245.1 Gammaproteobacteria bacterium | reverse complement strand
GCCGGGGCGCTACCGCGAGACCTACGGCCGCTACTTCGAGGACTTCGAGGTGGGCCATGTCTACGAGCATCGTCCGGGTCGCACCATTTCCGAGGCCGACAACACCTGGTTCACCCTGCTGACGATGAACCAGCACCCCCTTCATTTCGATCAGGCGTACGCGGCGAAGAGCGAGTTCGGGCGGCCCATCGTCAATAGCTGCCTCACCCTCTCCATGGTCACCGGCATGAGCGTGAGCGACGTGAGCCAGCGGGCGATCGGAAACCTCGGCTGGGACCGGGTGCGGCTCACCGCCCCCGTCTTCGCCGGCGACACCATCTACGCGGAGACCGAGGTGCTCGCCAAGCGCGAGTCGAAGTCGCGGCCGAGCCAGGGCATCGTGACCGTGCGGACGGTCGGCCGCAAGGACGACGGCACCGAGTTCCTCGCCTTCGAGCGCACCGTCCTCGTGCCGAAGCGCGGAGCCGGCGTCGCCGACGGCCCGGCCGCCTGAGGCGTGTTTCCACCCAATGAGCGGGGAAACCCAGCAGAATTCGGGTGAAGCTCGGCGAAGCGGGTAGGTCGGATTAGCGAAGCGTAATCCGACATCACGTGCGACGGGTGGCTCCTGGTCCGCAAGTGCCGGATTACGCTTCACCACTCCGACCTGCGGCTCTTCGCCCTCATCCTGGGCGCACTACGGCGGTGCCAACAGCCCCCGGACGAGACGCGGTTCCCTCCGATCGGTCAGAATCGCGTCCCGGAGCCACGTCCCTTCGCGGGCGGAAGCGCGCCCAGCATCGCGTTGGCCGTGCAGTGAGTCGGAGGATGCAACCGGATGGAACGTCCCAACGAACGGATCGCCTACTTCAACGGGGAGTTCGTGCCCGAGAGCCACGTCCTCATCCCCTTCCGCGATCGCGGCTTCCGCCACGGCGACGGGGTCTTCGACACCGCCCGCACCGTCGGGGGCCGGATCTTCCGGCTGACCGAGCACATCGAACGCCTCTACCGTTCGCTGCGCTACCTTCGCATCGAGCCGCCGGAGAGCCCGGACGAGATGCGCGAGGCGACCGAGGAGGTCGTCCGGCGGAACCTCTCCCGCCTTCCCGAGGGCGAGGACTACTGGGTGTTCCAGAACATCTCGCGCGGCGCGGACTGGGTGGGGGACGAGCCGAACCTGCGCCGGGGGCCGACGGTGGTGGTGCACGTCATGCCGCTCCCTCTCCGGGCGCGGGCGACCCTCTTCCGCGACGGCATCGAGCTGATGACCGCCTCCATCCGCCGCATCGCGCCCGACGCGCAGAGCCCGCGCGCGAAGATGTCGAGCTACATCAACCTCACCCTCGCCGACATGGAGGTGAAGGCGAGCAACCCGAACGCGTGGGCGACCCTGCTCGACGTGAACGGGCGGCTGAACGAGGGCACCGGACAGAACCTGTTCCTCGTGCGCGGCGGCGAGCTCCTCACCCCGCGCGGCACGATGGTCCTCGAGGGGGTGAGCCGGCAGGTGGTGCTCGAGCTCGCGGAGCGGCTCGGCATTCCCGCCCGGGAGGCGGACCTCGACCTCTACGACGCCTACACGTCGGACGAGGCGTTCCTCTCCTCGACGAGCCTTTGCCTCTGCCCGGTGCGGAGCATCGACCACCGCCCGTTCGCGGAGGCCGCGATCCCCGGGCCGATCACCCGGCGCCTCATGGACGCCTACAAGGAGGAGCTGGGCGGGTTCGATTTCGAGGCGCAGTACCTGCGCATGATCGAGGATGGGTCCGGGGAGGCGGCCGGGTGACCCGGCGGAACGTCCGGGCGGGGCACGGCGGGAACGGGAGATCACGATGAGTACGGCAGCGGCGGAAATCACGGAACTTCAGACGGATACGGGCGGGATCGCATCTCGGTTATCGCACTTCGCGAGCGAGCTTCGGTACGACGACATCCCCGGCGAGGTGCGGGTGCGGGCGCGCCACCTCATCCTCGACGCGGTCGGCATCGCGCTCGCCTCGCACCGCTTCGACTTCGCGCGGCCGTCGCTCGCGGGCATCGAGGCGCTCGCGGGGTCCGGAGCGGGGGACCCGGCCGCGAACGGCGGCGGGGTGACCGTCATCGGCCATCCGCGCCGGCTCCCCCTTCGCGACGCGGCGATGGCGAACGGGCTCCTCGTGCACGGCCTCGACTACGACGACACCCACGTACCCGGGATCATCCACGCGACCGCGAGCGCCTTCCCCTGCACGTTCGCGCTCGGGGAGCGCCTCGGCGCGTCCGGCGCCGACGTGGTCGCCGCGTACGTGGTCGCGGTGGAGGCGGGCGCGCGCATCGGCTCGGTCCCGCGGGGCGGCTTCCACCGCCAGGGTTTCCACCCGACCGGGCTTGTCGGCGCGTTCGGCTGCGCCCTCGGGGCGGGCCGCCTCCTCGGACTCGACTCGGGAAGGCTCGCCATGACGCAGGGGATCGCGCTCAGCACCGCGTCGGGGAGCATGGAGTTCCTGGAGGACGGCGCCTGGACCAAGCGCCTCCACCCGGGCTGGGCGGCGGTGGCCGGCCTCACCTCGGCCTACCTCGCGCGCGAGGGGTTCGTCGCGCCGGGCCTTCCCTACGAAGGGCGCTTCGGTCTGTACCGGACCCACCTCGGTGCAGGGGCGGACGCCGACTGCGACTACTCGCTCGCGACCGCCGGGCTCGGCGAGGCCTGGGAGCTCCGGCGGGTCGCGGTCAAGCCGTTTCCCGCGTGTCACTTCCTCCACGGGTGCGCGGACGCGGCCATCGCGATCGCGCGGGACCACGATCTCCGCCCCGATGAGGTGGAGGAGGTGACCGCCCTCGTGCCGGAGGAGACCATCGCGACCATCTGCGAGCCGGCCGCGAACAAGGTCCGCCCGGTGAGCGACTACGACGCGAAGTTCAGCGTGCAGTACGCGGTGGCCGCGAGCCTCTCGCGCCGCGCCTTCGGCCTCGCGGAGCTCGACGAGGACGCCCGCGCGGACGCTCGTATCCTCGATCTCGCGAAACGGGTACGGTACCGGCCGGACCCTGCCTCCGCCTTTCCCCGCGCCTTCTCCGGCGAGGTGGTGGTCCGCACCCGGGACGGGCGCGAGCTCCGTCACCGCGAGGAGGTGAACCGGGGGGCGGACGAACGACCCCTCACGAACGGCGAGATCGCGGAGAAGTTCATGGAGAACGCCCGCCTTTCCGTGGACGGACCGAAGGCGATCGCGATCCGGCAGGCGGTGCTCGATCTCGACCGCCACGACGACGTCCGCGCGCTCGGGGACGTGCTCGGCGGCTGACCGCCTCGCGGGTTGGAAGGGGGCGATGTCGAATTGCGCGTCGCCAATCCGGTCTGCGGCGGGACTGCCCGGGGCCGGCGGCAGGTCGGATTGCAGCCGTCGGATTGGCGAAGCGTAATCCGACACCCGGGGGCCGGTGCGATGGCCGGGAGGTGACGGAAGCGAGTCCCACCAAGGGGCAAGGACAACAAGGCAGCGAGGCAGGAAGGTGGCAGCGCAGACTCCCCACGCGGCAGCCGCGGAGCGGGCCGAAGAAGAGAACATCATCCTCGACGCGATCGAGAAGTTCCTCGAGAAGGAGGTCGCTCCCTACGCGCACGACCTCGAGAAGGACGACATCTGGCCCGAGGACATCGTGGAGGGGATGAAGGAGCTCGGCCTGTTCGGCGCGATCATCCCCGAGGAGTTCGGCGGTCTCGGTCTCGGAGCCGCGACCTACGCCCGCATCGTCGAGCGGATGGCCCGGGTGTGGATGTCGATCACCGGGATCTACAACTCCCACCTCATCATGGCCTCCGCGGTGGCGCGCCACGGCACCGAGGCGCAGAAGCGCGAGTGGCTGCCGAAGTTCGCGAGCGGCGAGGTCCGGGGCGGCCTCGCCCTCACCGAGCCCGACGGGGGCACCGACCTCCAGTCCGCGGTCCGCACTACCGCCCGCCGCGATGGGGCGGGCTACGTCATCAACGGGACCAAGACCTGGATCTCGAACGGGATCCACGGCCAGTGCTTCGCCCTCCTCGTGAAGACGGACCCCGATGCGATGCCCCGCCACCGCGGCATGAGCCTCTTCCTCGCGGAGAAGGGGGAAGGCTTCACGGTGAGCCGCAAGCTCGAGAAGCTCGGCTACAAGGGGATCGACAGCGCGGAGCTCGTCTTCGAGGACTACTACGTCCCGGAGGACCGGCTCATCGGGGGCGAGGAGGGGCGGGGGCTCCAGCACGCTCTCGGGGGGCTCGAGCTCGGCCGGATCAACATCGCCGCGCGCGGGGTCGGGGTGGCGCAGGCTTCGCTCGACGAAGCGGTGCGTTACGCGCAGATCCGCAAGTCCTTCGGGAAGCCCATCTGCGAGCACCAGGCGATCCAGATCAAGCTCGCCGACATGGCGACCCAGGTCGAGTCCGCCCGCCTTCTCATCGAGCGGGCGGCGGCCGCCTTCGACCGCGGCGAGCGCTGCGACATGGAGGCGGGGATGGCGAAGCTCGCGGGGAGCGAGGCCGCGATCTTCTGCTCCCTCGAGTCGATGCGGGTGCACGGCGGCTACGGCTACTCCAAGGAGTTCAACGTCGAGCGCTTCTACCGGGACGCGCCGCTGCTCGCCATCGGGGAGGGCACGAACGAGCTCCAGCGCATCCTCATCGCCCGCCAGCTCATCGCCCGCAATCCGGTCTGACCGGCGGGCGGCGCGGATGCAGGTTTCGCGAATCGGCATCATCGAGCCCCGTCCTCCCGGGGGCGCGGGCATCCTGCCCGCGTGAAGCGTGGGAGGCTCCGGCCGCGGGCTGGAAGCCCGCGTTCCCAGGGGGGCTTGCAATGACATCGGAGCGGTTGGTATATGCTTGATTCTCAATCGATCATTGACTCCTTGCGGAGGAACTAGCCCATGCCCCCCCTCGCCGGGCTCCGGGTCCTCGCCGTCGAGCAGTACGGGGCGGGTCCGTTCGGCACCACCTATCTCGCGGACCTCGGTGCGGAGGTCATCAAGATCGAGAACCCGGGGGAGGGCGGCGAGCTCGGGCGGCGGGTCGGACCCTTCTTCCTCGGCCCCGGCGACAGCCACTTCTACCAGTGCTTCAACCGCAACAAGCGGAGCCTGAAGCTAGACCTCAAGTCGCCCGGTGGGCAGGAGGTTCTTCGAGACCTCGCCGCGAGCTGCGAGGCGGTGTTCGGAAACCTTCGCGGAGACCAGCCGGAGGCCCTCGGCCTCACCTACCGCCACCTCGGGGAGCGGAACCCGGCCATCGTCTGCGTCCATCTCTCCGCCTACGGGCGCACCGGGGAGCGAGGGTCGTGGCCGGGGTTCGACTTCCTCATGCAGGCGGAGGCGGGCCACCTCCACCTCACCGGGTCTCCGGAAGGTCCGCCGGAGCGCTACGGGATCTCGGTGGTGGACTACATGACCGGGCTCACCGCCGCGTTCGCGCTCGTCGCGGGAGTGCTCGAGGCGCGGGTGAGCGGGGTGGGGCGCGACTTCGACGTGAGCCTGCTCGACGTCGCCCGCTACAACCTCGGCTACCACGCCGCGTGGTACCTGAACGAGGGCTTCGTTCCCGCCCGTCTCCCGCGCTCCGCCCACGCCTCGATCGTGCCGTGCCAGCTCTACCGGACCCGGGACGGCTGGATCTTCATCATGTGCAACAAGGAGAAGTTCTGGGGGATCCTCGCGGGCGCGGTGGGGCGCCCCGAGTGGGAGCACGACCCGCGGTTCGCGACCTTCGCGGCCCGCCTCGAGCACCGGGACCTCATCACCGAAATGCTCGACGAGGTGCTCCGCGAGCACGACACCGCGACCTGGCTCGAGCGGTTCGCGGGGGTGGTGCCCGCCGCCCCCGTCAACGGGGTAGGCGCGGCCCTCGACGAGGCCCGCTCGGACGGGCGGGTCATCGCGGTCGACCATCCGGAGCGGGAGGGCTTCGAGATGATGGCGAACCCGATCCGTCCCGAGGGCGCGACGCATCCGGCCCGGCCGGCGCCCGCGCTCGGGGCGGACTCGGAGGCGGTCCTCGCCGAGCTCGGCTACGACGACGCCCGCATCGAACGCCTTCGCGCCGACGGCGTCATCTGACGGAGCCGGCCGCGAACGCCGGATCGCGGAGCGCGGAAGGAGGGGAGATGAGCGGCAGGGAAGACGGGGCGGGCGGGCGCTTCACGCTCTACGACCTCCGGGTGGAGGTGGTCGCCTCCGGGCGGCCGATGATGTGCGATCACCGGGAGGGGGAGCACTTCCTCGTGATCGGGGAGAAGCTCGTGTTTCCGGAGGACGGCCGGCGGAGCTTCCCGCTGTACCCGCTCGCGGCCCTCCTCCCCCTCCTGCCCGCGAAGCAGCGCGCGACGGCGGCGAACGACTGGATGACCACCGACGAGGAGGTCGCCTGTCCGGACCCGCACTGCGGGGCCAGGTTCCGCATCACCCGCATCGGGGAGCGCTCCTTCCGCCACGCCGACACCTCCGCCGTCCCCCTCCCGGGCGAGGACGGCGACGCTTCGTGACGCCCCCGCCCGGGGAGGTCGGCCCGGTGGAGACGGTCGTGCTCCGGCCGGGCTACCGCATCTCGCGCCTCATCAAGGGTGGCTGGCAGCTCGCGGGCGACCACGGCCGGGTGGTGCCCGAGCGGGCGGTGGCGGACATGGCCGCCTTCGTCGACGCCGGGATCGTCGCCTTCGACTGCGCGGACATCTACACCGGGGTCGAGGAGATGATCGGGTCCTTCCTCGCCCGGCTCGCTGCTCGGCGCGGCGCCGCGAGCGCAGCCGGAGTCCGGGTCCACACGAAGTTCGTGCCGGACCTCGAGGCGCTCGCCCGAATCGATCGGGACTCGGTCGCCCGGGTGATCGACCGCTCCCTGGCGCGCCTCGGGCGCGAGCGCCTCGATCTCGTGCAGTTCCACTGGTGGGACCTCGCCGCGCCGGGGTGGGCGGAGTGCGCCGGCCACCTCGCCGCCCTCCAGGCGGCGGGGAAGATCGACCGCATCGGGGTCACCAACTTCGACGAGCGGCACCTCGCGGAGATCACCGCCTCCGGGGTCGACGTGGTCTCCGCGCAGGTGCAGTACTCGCTCCTCGACCGGCGCCCGGAGGGCGGCTTCCTCGAGTGGGCGGGCGCGAACAGGGTTGCCGTCTTCGCCTACGGCGCGCTCGCGGGCGGCTTCCTCACCGACCGGTGGCTCGGGGAGCCCGACCCCGGCTTCGGGTTCGCGAACCGTTCGCTCGTCAAGTACCGGCTCGTCATCGAGGAGTTCGGGGGGTGGGGTCTCTTCCAGGAGCTGCTCCGGACGCTCCGCGGCATCGCCGACCGGCGGGGCGCGGACATCGCCGCGGTGGCCCTCCGGGCCATGCTCGACGCCCCGGGGACCGCGGCGGTCATCCTCGGCGCCCGCTACGCCGACCGGCTGCCCCGAACCCTCCGGGTCTTCTCCATCGCGCTCGACGGCGCCGACCGGGCCGCCATTCGGGCCGTGCAGGCCCGTGCCCGGGGACCCGGCGGCCCGGTCTACGCCCTCGAGCGCGACCGGAACGGCCCCCACGGGCGGATCATGAAGTACGGCCTCCAGGAGGGGGCCGGCGAAGACGCGCCTTCCACCCCGGACGGGAGCCGGGACCGGGATCCGGATCGGGAGCGGGACCGGGGCCGGAACAGGAAAGAGGCGTGAGCGAGCCGCTCCTCGAGGTGGAGGGACTCACCAAGCGGTTCGGGAGCCTGCGGGCGGTCGACGAGGTGGGTTTCACCGTCGAGGCGGGGGCGCTCGACGCGCTGATAGGACCGAACGGGGCGGGCAAGACGACGCTCTTCAACACCGTCTCAGGTCTGGAACGCCCGGATGAGGGAAGGGTCCGGCTCGCCGGTCGCCGGATCGACGGCCTTGCGCCCCACGAGGTGTTCGCGGCCGGGGTTGCCCGCACGTTTCAGATCCCACGCCCATTCCCGGAGATGACGGTGCTCGAGAACGTGATGCTCGTTCCCCCTGGCCAGAGCGGCGAACGGTTCTGGAACAACTGGCTCGCGCCCCGCACGGTGCGCCGCGAGGAGGTGCGCAACCGCGAGCGGGCGCGCGAGGTCATCGCGTTCTGCGCCCTCGAGCCGGTGATGGGGGACCTCGCCCGCACCCTCTCCGGGGGGCAGCTCAAGCTGCTCGAGCTCGCGCGCGCCCTCATCGCGGAGCCGCGGATCATCCTCCTCGACGAGCCCGCGGCCGGTGTCAATCCGGTCCTGATGGAGACCCTGGTGGAGAAGATCCTGGCCCTTAACACCCGCGGGCACGCCTTCCTCGTCATCGAGCACAACATGGAGCTCGTGATGTCGATCTGCCGCCGGATCATGGTGATGGCGGAAGGAAGGCTCATCTACACCGGCGGCGTCGAGGGCGCGCGCCGCGACCCCGCGGTGCTCGACGCGTACCTCGGGGGCCTTCCGGAATGAGGCAGCCGGGCGCGCGCAATGCCCGGGCGGGGAGTCGCGCGATGCCGGATTATGCTTCGCGGATCCGACCGGCTGAAACTTCCCCGGAACGCGGGTATCCCGCCTGCAGGGGCCGTGAGGGGCCGTCGGGGACCATGCGGGCAACCAGGATGAGGCGATTGGCACAATGAGCGAAGCCTTGATCCGGGCGGAGGGGGTGGTGGCCGGCTACCGGGCGGACTCCCCGATCCTGCACGGGGTCTCGGCCGAGGTGCGCCGGGGCGAGGTGGTGACGATCATCGGCCCGAACGGCGCCGGCAAGTCCACCCTCGTCAAGGCCATCGCGGGCCTCGTGACCGTCTCGGCGGGGAGCGTTCGGCTCGCGGGGAGCGAAATCGCCAACACCCCCGCCCACCGGCTGCCCGCGCGGGGGGTCGCCTACGTCCCGCAGACCGAAAACGTGTTCGGCACCCTCACGGTGCACGAGAACCTGCGGGTGGGAGCCGCCTCCGTGCCGCGCCGCGCCGCGACGGCCCGCTTCGACGCTGCCTACGCCGTGTTCCCGGTCCTCCGCGAGCGGCGCGATCAGAAGGCGCACGTCCTCTCCGGCGGCCAGCGCCAGATGCTCGCCCTTGCCCGCGCCCTCGTTCCCGAGCCCGAGCTGATCCTCCTCGACGAGCCGACCGCCGGGCTTGCCCCGCGGGTGGCGGTGGAGGTGCTCGACCTTGTGCGGGGGCTCGCCGCGCGCGGCGTCGCGGTGCTGATGGTCGAGCAGAACGCGCGCGCGGCCCTTGGGGTCTCGGACCGCGGCTACGTGCTCGTCGAGGGTCGCAACCGGCTGGAAGGCGAGGCGGCGTCGCTCGCCGCGAACGCCGATCTCGGCGCGGTGTTCCTCGGCCGGCGGGAGGGCGGCAGCGCCCCGGAGCCAGAGGCAAGCGGCTGATGTTCTTCCAGCACGTCGCGGACGGGGTCCTGAGCGGGGCGATCATCTCGCTCGGCGCGATCGGGCTCACCCTCACCATGCGGATCC
>JAJECB010000416.1 GCA_022822245.1 Gammaproteobacteria bacterium | reverse complement strand
ACAGACGAAGCGCCGGTGGCGCTTCGTCCCGGCGAGCGGGCAATCCATGGATGGATTGCCCGGCCTGCAAGCGGAGCAGGGACTGCGGAGTGCAGCAGGTAGTCGAACTACGTCGAAGCGGCTCGAGGGAGTACGCCTTGTCACAGCGAGCAGATTGGCGTCCGCAGCGGAAAGTTGTTGAGATATGCGGGTTCGACATCCGACCCACCGGAGGACCACCGCCATGTTCAGAATCGACAACATCGCGCGCCTTGCGCGAACCCTGCTCGGGGGCACGCTCGCGGCGCTCCTCGCCCTAACCCCCGCGGCGGTCGCCGGAGCCGCCGAGAAGGTCACCTATCTCCTGCCGGCCCCCGCCTTCCTCCCCGCCTTCGGCCCCTGGATGCTCGCGCAGGGCAAGGGCTACTACGCCGAGGAGGGGCTCGAGGTCGAGTTCGTGACCGCCCGGGGCGGGGTGGACGTCGCCAAGCAGGTGGGCGCCGGCAACGCGGTCATCGGGGGCGGCATCGGCGACACCCCGCTCATCGTGCGCGCCAACGGGATCCCGGTGAAGGCGGTGGCCGTCCTCGGTGGCGGCTCGCTCATGATCCTCGCCACCGACCAGGAGGCCGGCATCGACCGGATCGAGGATCTCAAGGGCCGGACGGTGACGACGATGTCCTACCAGGACACGACCTTCTACGCGCTGCTCGGGATGATGGCGAGCGTCGGCCTCACCCGCAACGACATCGACGCCCAGGCGGCCGGCCCCGCGAACACGTGGAAGCTCTTCATCGCGGGAGAAGCGGACGCGATGGCGGCCGTCCCGGACTGGATCGCGATCGCCGCCGCCCAGGGGAAGAAGATGAACCTCTTTCCCGCCGACGCCCACTTCCGCTCGATGGCGCAGGCGATCCTCGCCGCCGACGACGTAATCGCCGGGAAGCCCGAGCTCATCGGGAAGCTCGTCCGCGCGACCCTCAAGGGCATGCGGGACATCATGGACGATCCCGAGCAGGCGGCGCGCGACTACGTGAAGGCGGTGCCGCAGCACGAGGGCAAGGAGAAGGCGATGGAGGCGGTGTTCCGGCTCTACAACCAGTACGTCTATCCGGGCCAGGAGACGCTCGGCGCGATGGACGCGGAGCGGCTCGCGGCGCTCCAGGACTTCTACGTGGGCCAGGGCATCGTGCGCGAGAAGGTTCCCGTCGAGGACCTCTACACCAACCGCTTCGTCGAATAGCCGCGGGTGAAGGGGGCGGGACCGCCGGGGCACCCGGCGAGGCGGCGGTGCGGCGCCAGCGAAGGCTCGGGGCGACGAGTGCGGCGCTCCTCGCCGTGTTCCTCGCCCTGTGGGAGTGGGGGCCGGAGGCGGTCGGGATCCCGCCCTACATCCTTCCGCCCGCCTCGTCGGTCCTCGAGGAGTTCCTGCGGATGACCGGAACGGACCGGGTGTTCTTCCATACTGCGGTCACCGCCGGCGAGGTGGCCGCGGGCTTCTTCCTCGGGGCGGTGCTCGGCATGAGCGTCGGCTACGTCCTCGGGATGTCGCCGCCGACCGAGTTCGTGCTCTCACCGTACATCCTCGCCCTCCAGATCGCGCCGAAGGTGGCGTTCGCGCCGCTCTTCGTCCTGTGGTTCGGGTTCACGGTGACCCCGAAGATCCTGGTCGCGATCCTCATCGTGTTCTTTCCGATCATGGTCAACGTGCTCGGGGCGCTCCGCACCGTGGACCCCGACCTCGTGAATCTCGCCCGGTCGTTCCGGGCGAGCCGGGCGCAGATCTTCTGGAAGATCGAGTTCCGCGCGTCGATGCCGGCCCTGTTCTCGGGGCTTCGCATCGGCTCGACCCTCGCCGTCATCGGCGTGGTGGTCGGGGAGCTCGTCGGAGGGAACATGGGTCTCGGCTACCTGCTCGTGTTCGGCGAGGGAGCGGGCAACACGGCCATGGTGTTCGTGTCGATCATCTTGCTCACCTTCATCGGCATCGTCGCCTACGTCGCCGTCGTCCTCGCCGAGCGGCGGGTGCTGCACTACCTGCCGCGGACCACCTGGCAACAGTTCTGAGAGAGGAGTAGACCGAAATGAGCACCGGAGCCGCCGAGGCCATGACCGGAGCCGTGCCGCGGGATCAATCGCTCGCCGACTGGCTCACGACCCGGATCGCACGCTACGAGACCCGCACCCTGGACTGGGACGCCCTCAAGTTCCAGGCGGACTTCGATCCGAAGTACCGCCGGGCGCAGATGCGCTATGTCGGCACGGGCGGGACGGGCGTAGGGAAGGACGACAACACCGTGCCCGCGGAGCACTTCACCTTCTCGACGATGGTCCTCCCGGCGGGCTGCGAAGGGCCGATGCACGTTCACCGGGACGTCGAGGAGGTCTTCTTCATCGTGCGCGGCCATCGCATCCGGATGATGTTCGAGGCGGGAGAGGAGCGCTGGGAGACGGTGCTCGGGGAGCGCGACCTCGTCTCCGTGCCCCCCGGCGTCTACCGAGGGCTCGTCAACGAGGGCATGGAAGAGGCTCTCATGTGCGTGATGCTGGGGACCGCCCGGCCGGAGCGCCCGACCTATCCGCCGGACCACCCGCTCGCGAAGGTCCGGCGGCCGTAGCGCAGCCCGCGAGGGAGCCGGCCGGTCCCGTGGGACAGCTCGACGATCGGATCGTCGTCGTCACCGGCGCGGGGCGCGGGCTCGGGCGGGCGTTCGCCGCGGCGTGCGGCGAGGCGGGGGCGACGGTGATCGTGGCCGAGGTGGACGCGGACACCGGCGCCGCGACCGCGGCGGCCCTCGCGCAGGCGGGCTACCGGGCCGAGTTCGCGCCGGTGGACATCGCCTCTCCCTCCTCGGTTGCGGACCTCGGCGAACGGATCGCTCGCGACTTCGGCCGGGTGGACGGGCTCGTCAACAACGCCGCCCTCGCGACCGGCATCGGCGGCCCGACGTTCGAGGAGATCGACGTCGAGACCTGGGACCGGGTGATGGAGGTCAACGTCCGGGGCACCTGGCTCGTGGTGCGCGCCCTCGCCGGGCTGCTTCGGCGTTCGGCGGCGGGACGCATCGTCAACCTCGCCTCCGACACCGCCCTGTGGGGCGCGCCGCGCCTCCTCCACTACGTCGCGAGCAAGGGGGCGGTGATCGCGATGACCCGCGCCCTCGCGCGCGAGCTCGGCGCGGACGGGATCACGGTCAACGCGATCGCCCCGGGCCTCGTGCGGGTCGAGGCCACCGAGTACGTCCCGCGCGAGCGCCACGAGCAGTACGAGACGGGCCGGGCGATCCCGCGCGCGCAGTACCCGGAGGACGTCGTCGGGGCGGTGGTGTTCCTGCTGAGCGAGGGGGCCGGCTTCATCACCGGCCAGGTGCTGCCCGTCAACGGCGGCTTCGTCCTCGGTTGAGCGCGATGACACGGGTCGACACCGCCCCGGTGCGCCGGCATCTCGAAGCAGGCGGAGTGCGCTTCAGCTATTGCGCTGCTGAACCCGACCGCGACGCCGGCGCCGGCAGCGCCGGTCCGCCCCTCGTGCTGCTGCACGGTATCGGCTCGAACGCCCGGTCCTGGGCGGAGCAGCTTGCCGTTCTCGGGGACCTCCGGCGGGTGGTGGCCTGGGATGCGCCGGGCTACGGCGACTCGGCCCCGGTCGCCCCGCCGCGGCCGACGGCAGCGGACTACGCCGAGCGGCTCGCCCGGTTCCTCGACGGGCTCGGGCTCGATCGCATCGTTCTCCTCGGACACTCGCTCGGAGCGCTCGTCGCCGGCTCCTTCACCGCCGCCCGGCCGGAGCGCGTGGAGCGTCTCATCCTTGCCAGCCCGGCGCTCGGCCACCGCACGGACCCCGCGGCCCCCCTGCCGCCGCCCGCGCAAGGCCGGCTCGACGACCTCGCGGCCCTCGGTCCGGCGGGCTTCGCCGCGAAGCGCGCCCCCCGGCTCCTGTCCGCCACGGCGACCCCCGCCGAGATCGCCCGGGCGCGCGACACGATGGCGGAGATCCATCCCGACGGCTACCGGCAGGCGGTCGCGATGCTCGCCCAGGGAGACCTCCGCGCCGACGCGGGCGCCATTGCGGTACCCACCCTCGTGCTCTCGGGGGCCGAGGACTCGGTCACCCCGCCCGCCGGCAGCCGCGCCCTCGCGGCCGCGACGCCGAACGCCCGCTACCGCGAGATCGAAGGCGCGGGCCACTTGAGCTACCTGGAACGCCCGGCCGCGTTCAACGCGGCCGTCCGTGAGTTCCTCTCCGCGCGATGAGCGGCGCCGCCTCGGACCGCTACGTGGTGCCCGGGCTCGCCCGGGGCCTAACCGCAATATTTCACCGATGTCTTGGCTAGCGGACGCCAATCTGCTCGCGGTGGCGGGCCGTACTCCCTCAAGCCGCTTCGACGTAGCGTCGGCTACGCCTTCAGCGTCCTTCGG
>JAJECB010000227.1 GCA_022822245.1 Gammaproteobacteria bacterium | reverse complement strand
ACGGTGCGCGATGTGCTCGACCACCGCGAGATCGTGCGAGATGAAGAGATAGGCGAGGCGCGAGCCCCGCTGAAGCGACCGCAACAGGTTCAGCACCTGGGCCTGCACCGAGACGTCGAGGGCGGAGACCGGCTCGTCCGCGACGATGATCGAAGGCTCGAGCGCGAGCGCCCGCGCGATCCCGAGCCGTTGGCGCTGCCCGCCGGAGAGCTGGTGCGGATAGCGGTCGCGGTGCTCCGGGCGAAGACCGGTGCGCTCGAACATCTCCGCCACCCGGTCCTCCTTCTCCCTCCCGGTCGCGACGCCGTGGATCTCGAGTGGCTCGGCCACGATCCGGCGGCAGGCAAGGCGTGGATTGAGCGACGAGAAGGGGTCCTGGAACACCATCTGGATGTCGCGGCGGCCCTCGCGGAGCTCCGCATCGCTCGCCGTGGTGATGTCGCGCCCGTGCAGGACGATCCGCCCGCCGTCGGGCCGGAGAAGTCGCATCACCGTCTTGCCGAGCGTCGTCTTGCCGCAACCGCTCTCGCCCACCACCCCGAGCGTCTCCCCCGCCCGAACGTCGAAGCTGACCCCGTTGACCGCCGTGATCCAGCCCGCCCCGCGTCCGAAGAGCCCCGCCCGGACCGGAAAGCGCTTGTCGAGATCGGTGACCTCCAGAACCGGCGCCGGGCCGGGACCGTTGCCGTTGCCGGGACCGGCGCCGGCTCCGCCCGCCTTACCTGGAACTTCCATGACTCATTGGTCGTTGGTCGGTGCGATCGCGATGCATCATGGGACGCGCTGGATGGAGAGGCACACGTCCTTCCGCGACCGCGGGGTGGCTCGCCGCCGTGGGGGCTCAGGCGGCATGTTCCATCTCGAGGCGCCCGCTCTCCCAGCAGGCCGCGGCCTGCCCGGGGCGCTTCAGTTCCAATGGCGGCGCCTCGCGCCGGCAACGTTCCGTGGCGAGCGGGCAGCGCGGTGCGAACGCGCACCCCGCGCTCGCCTCGCGCATCGACGGAACGATCCCCGGGATCTCCCGCAGGTCTTCCCCGTCGTCGCCCGGCTCCGTCGCGAGGGAGGAGTAGAGCCGCGGCACCGAGCCGAGGAGCCCGAGCGTGTACGGGTGCAGGGGATGCTCGAAGAGCGCGTGCACCCTGCCCTGCTCGACCACCTGTCCCGCGTACATCACGACGACCCGTTGCGCCATCTCCGCGACCACCCCGAGATCGTGGGTGATGAGGATGATCGAGGCCCCGGTGCCCTCCTTGAGCTCGTCCATCAGGTTGAGGATCTGGGCCTGGACGGTGACGTCGAGGGCGGTGGTCGGCTCGTCTGCGATGAGAAGGCGCGGATTGCAGGCCATCGCCATCGCGATCATCACCCGCTGGCGAAGGCCGCCCGAGAGCTGAAAGGGATATTGCCGTGCGCGCCGGGCGGGCTCGGGCACCCGCACGCGGGCGAGCGCCTCGACCGCCGCCGCGAGCGCGTCGGACCGCGGGAGGCCCTGGTGGATCTCGATCGACTCCGCGATCTGGCGCCCGACCGTCATCAGCGGGTCGAGGGACGTCATCGGCTCCTGGAAGATCATGGAGATGGAATTGCCGCGGACGTCACGCATCGCCGACTCGGGCAGGGTGAGGAGATCGCGCTCGCCGAACCGGATCCGTCCCGACTCGACCCGCGCCGGCGGCGCGGGCAGCAGACCGAGGATCGAGAGGGCGGTGACGCTCTTGCCGCTCCCCGACTCGCCCACGACGGCGAGGGTCTCGCCACGGCGGACGTCGAACGAGACGCCGTTGACGGCCCGGACCACTCCATCGGGCACGTGGAAGCGCACGCGCAGGTTCTCGACGCGGAGGATCGCGGCGTCCGCCTCCGGCCCGGATGGCGGCGAAGGCGGCGGTTTCGAACGGTTCGTCGTGACGGCGGCCCTCCGGGTGTCCCGCGCGCCCGTGTCGAGGACGCGCCCGATCGCAACGCCGCCTGGTGCCGGCAACGGCCGATCCGCGGCGGACCGAAGTGCCGGGAGGACGGCGGCTCGCGAGTCGTCTAATATCGGCCGTCGAGCGATCCATCTCAAGCAACGAGGACGGAAACCATGAAGCGAAGAGAGTTTCTCCGCAATTCGGGCGCCCTGATGGGCGGTGCGGTGCTCGGCCCCGGGCTCCATTCCATCGCCGCGCACGCGGCCGACGAGCCGGTGCGCGGCGGCACTCTCATCTGGGGACACTCGGAGACGACCCAGAACCTCGACATGCACAAGACCGGCACCGCCTCCACCGGCCGGCTCCTCCAGAACATCCACGACGCCATCGTCACCGTCGACGAGAACTTCACGGTGATCCCGAGCCTCGCGGAGCGATTCGAGGAATCCCCCGACGGACTCACCTACACGTTCCATCTCCGCCCGGGGGTCAAGTTCCACGATGGTTCTCCGATGACCTCGGCGGACGTCAAGTACTCCTTCGAGCGGGTGAAGGACCCCGCGACGGGCGCGGTCAACTTCGAGGTGTTCAACGACGTGGCGGCCATCGAGACGCCGGACGATCTCACCGTCGTCATCCGGATGAGCCAGGTGAACGCGCCGTTCCTCAGCCGCCTCGCCGAAAACGGCGCGGGGGTCATCATCCCCGATGGCTCGGGCGACATCCAGGGCACGACCCCCACCGGCGCCGGCCCGTTCAGGTTCGTGCGCCGGGAATTCGGAAACGAGGTCGAGTTCGTTCGCTTCGACGACTACTGGGACGGCGCGCCCCATCTTGACGGGGTGCTCAGCCGCGAGGTGACCGAGCCGACGGTGCGCCTGACCGGCATTCAGACCGGCGAGATGCACCTCATCAACGACATCCCCCTCGACCGGGTCGACGCGCTCAAGCAGGACCCCGACCTCCAGGTGCTCACCTGGTTCCCGCTCTCCTGGGCGTTCCTCAACTTCAACCACGCGGTCGAGCCCTTCAACGACGCGCGGGTCCGCAAGGCCCTCGACCTCATGGTCGACAAGGAGACCCTGGTGCAGGGGGCGCTCTGGGGCCAGGGAGTGGTCACCGCGTCGCCGAGCTTTCCCACCTCGCCTTCCTTCAACGACGCCCTCACCCCGCGCGCCCAGGACTACGACGCGGCCAAGGCGCTGCTCGCGGAGGCGGGATTCGGCCCGGGCGAGCTCGAGTTCGTCTTCAAGACCACCACCAACTATCCATGGCACGTCGAGGCGACCCAGATCCTCGTCGAGTGGTTCCGCCAGGGCGGCGTCAAGGCTTCGGTGCAGCAGCTCACCTGGTCGGACTGGCTGAGCCAGTGCTGGATCGATCGCGACTACCAGGTCACGATGATGAACTTCTTCACCCTGTGGGAGCCCGACTTCCTCTACTACTCGCTGTGGCACTCGACCGGCGCGTTCAACTACCGCAACATCAAGGACCCGAAGGTCGACGAGCTGACGGAGGCGGCCCGGCGGGTCGTCGACCCGATCGAACGGGCCGAGATCTACAAGGCGGTCCAGAAGCGGGTGCAGGACGAAGCCCTCGACGTGGTGCTCTGGTTCCGGAACGGAACGGTGGCGGCGCGCCAGAACGTGGGCGGGCTCGACGCTCTGGTGCACCCGAACGGCTCGAACCTCCAGTTCAAGAACGTCTGGCTCAAGTCCTGACGCTCCTGAATCGACGGGAAGGTTCCGCCCGCACGCGGCCGGGCGCTCCGACGGAGCGCCCGGCCATTCCGCTGGCGCGGGACGTCCTGGAATGACTCGAGGCGCACCCGTGGGAAGTGCGGCGATGGGGCGCGCCGGTAGCCGACCATGAGCTATCTCGCCCGGCGTGGAGCGCTCTTCGTCCTCACCCTCTTTCTCATCTCCATCGTGACGTTCGCGATCACCCACATCCTCCCGGGTGACGTGGCCATGATGATCATGGGGACCCAGAGCAACCCCACCGCGCTCGCCGGGCTTCGCGAGTCGCTGGGGCTCAACGACCCCCTCATCGAGCAGTACGGCCGATGGATCGGCGGCATGCTGACCGGCGACTGGGGGGTGAGCCTGCGGTACAAGGAACCGATCGCCGCCCTCATCGGCCAGAAGGTGACCGCGAGCGCGATGATCGTGGTCCTTTCGCTCCTCATCGCGCTCGCGACCGCGATCCCGCTCGGGGTCGTGAGCGCGGTCTACCGCGACCGGTGGCAGGACACCGCCGGCTCCGGCCTCGCCCTCGCGGGCATCAGCCTCCCCGACTTCTTCTGGGGGATCGTGCTCATCCTGCTGATTTCCCGGGGACTTGGCTGGCTTCCCTCGTCCGGGTACGCCTCGCCGACCGAGGACTTCTGGCTCGCGTTCCGGCACGCGCTCCTCCCCGCGACCGCGCTGGGGCTCAGCCTCATGGCGCACCTCACCCGCATGACCCGCTCCGCCATGCTCGAGGTGCTGGGCCAGGACTTCATCCGGGTGTGCCGGGCGAAGGGGCTCGGCCACGGGGCGGTAGTGTTCCGGCACGCGCTCCGCAACGCCATCTCGCCGGTGGTGACCGTCGCCGGCCTCCAGCTCGGCTACCTGTTCGGCTCGATCATCGTCATCGAGAGCCTCTTCAACTACACCGGGATGGGCTGGCTCACGTACCAGGCCCTGCTCAACCGGGACGTGCCCCTCATCCAGTCGACGGTGTTCGTGATCGCGGCCGTCGTGATGCTCGCGAACCTCGTCGTCGACGTGCTCTACACCCTCATCGACCCACGGGTCCGGCTGGAATAGGGACCGTGCGGGTCCTTCTCACCCCCAAGGCACTCATCGGCCTCTCCCTCGTGGCCGTCTTCGCCCTGGCCGCGATCGGGGCGCCCTTCCTCGTCCCCGAGGAGCTGACCACGAAGATCAACGTGCTCGCACGGCTGAAGCCGCCGTCGCTCGCCCATCCGCTCGGGACCGACCAGCTCGGGCGCGAGCTCGTCTGGCGGGTGCTCCTCGGCGCCCACACCTCGCTCGTCATCGCGGTCCTCGCGGTGGCCTTGAGCCTCGTCGTCGGCCTCCCCCTCGGCGTCGTCTCGGGCTACTTCGGAGGCTGGACGGACCACTCCCTGATGCGGCTCGTGGACACTCTCCTCAGCTTCCCCGTGCTGCTCCTCGCGCTCACCATCTCGGCCGTGCTCGGGCCGAGCGTTCCCAACACGATCCTCGCCATCGGCATCGCCTTCTCTCCCTACCTCTCGCGCATCGTTCGCGGCGAAACCCTCCGAGTGGCGGCGCTTCCCTACGTCGAGGCGGCGCGTTCGCAGGGTGCGTCGAACTGGCGGATCATCCGGCTGCACATCGTGCCGAACATCATGGCCCCGGTCATCGTGCAGGCGACCATCTCCGTCGCCTTCGCGATCCTCGCCGAGGCCGCCCTCTCCTTCCTCGGTCTCGGGACCCAGCCTCCTACCCCCTCCTGGGGACTCATGATCCAGGCCTCGCGCGACTACCTCGACGTCGCGGCGTGGACCGCGCTCGTTCCCGGAGTCGCCGTCGCGGCCACCGTCCTCGGGCTCAACATGCTGGGCGACGTGCTTCGCGACGTGCTCGATCCCACGCTCGTGACGGAGCGGTGAACACCGGAAGAGGGGCGGGACCGCGGCGCGCTTCTCCGGCGCGATGCGATATCCTCCCGCGAAAGCCGGTCGCTCGGGCGGTCGAGCCGCCCGCCCCCCGCCCTCCCGTTGTCCGCCACCATCGGAGCACCCCGTGACCGCAGCCCGCAACACGCCCGATCCGATCACCGTGTCCGTGGTCCAGCACCGCCTCGTCGGCATCGTGGACGAGATGGGAGAGGCGATGCTTCGCACCTCGTTCTCCCAGATCCTGAACTCGAGCCGCGACTTCTCGACCGCGATCACCGACGCGAAGGGCGAGCTGGTCGCCCAGGCGGAGTACATCCCGGTCCACGTGGGGGCGATGCCCTCCTCCACCCTCGCGACCCTCGAGGCCTTCGGGGACGACATCCACCCGGGCGACGTCTTCCTGCTGAACGACCCCTACCACGGGGGGAGCCACCTGCCGGACCTCACCGCGTGCCTTCCCGTCTTCGCGAACGGCCGGCTCCTGTTCTGGACCCTCAACCGGGCGCACCACTCCGACATCGGGGGCGCGACCTACGGTGCCTACAACGCCTCGGCGACCGAGATCTGGCAGGAGGGACTCCGGGTGCCGCCCCTTCGCCTCTACGACCGGGGAGAGCTCCGCGAGGACGTCATGCGGCTCCTGGAGGTCAACGTCCGACACCCGCGGGACTTCCTCGGCGACCTGTCGGCCCAGATCGGCTCGGTGCGCCTCGGGGAGCGCCGCCTCCTCGAGTTCGTCGGGGAGCTGGGGGCGGACACCATCGCGGCCGCCGCCGACCGGATCCTGGACGCGGCGGAGACGGAGACCCGGGCGATCATCGCCGGCTGGCGGGACGGCACCTACGAGGGCGAGGCGCTCCTCGACGACGACGGGCGCGGCAACCCCGACATCGCCATCCGGGCCGCGGTCACCGTCTCCGGCAGCGACCTCCGGGTCGACCTCTCGAAGTCCGACCCCCAGGTGCAGAGCTTCCTCAACTCCTCGTGGGCCAACACCCGTTCCGCGGTGACGATGGCCCTCACCTATCTCCTCGACCCCGAGGTGGCCAAGAACGACGGCACCATGCGTCCGGTCGAGATCGTCGCGAAGCGCGGCACCATCGTATGGTCGGACGACTGGGCGCCGGTCACCATGTCCACCTCCCACTGCGGCCAGGAGATCATCGAAGCGGTGGTCACCGCCCTCGCCCCGGCCTGCCCGGGACAGACGATGGCGGCGTGGGGCAAGCGGCTCCGGATCGCCCTCAAGGGCCGCGACCCGCGCAACGGGCGGGACTTCATCTGGCACATGTTCCACGCCCGGCCGGGCGCGGGGGCGTCCTCGGGGGGCGACGGCTGGCACAACTCGGGCGAGTGGCACTCCGCGGGCGGCCTCAAGTTCGGATCGGTCGAGGTGGCCGAGGTGCGTTTCCCGTTCTTCTTCCGCCACCACGAGTTCCGCCGCGACTCGGGGGGCGACGGGCGCTACGTCGGCGGAGCCGGGGGCGAGCTCGAGTTCGTGGTCGAGACCGCGGAGCCCTGCGTCGCCAACACCGCGGGGGACGGCGCGCGCCACGGCCCGGTCGGCATGATGGGCGGCGAGCCGGGACTCCCTCACCGCTACCTCATGCGCGCCCCCGGGCGGCGAGCGGCCGTCCTCGACACCAAGCACGAGGGCATCCCCGTGCCGCCCGGAACCGTCTTCGAGGTCCACGCGGCGGGAGGGGGCGGATGGGGAGACCCCGCCGAGCGCCCCGACGAGGCGCGCCGCCGCGACCGCCGCGACGGCTTCGTGTCCCGGCGGCGCCGGGCGAGCCCGCGCCCGGGCGACCGCGCCGTCCGATGAGCGGGCCGCAATCCCGACCCACCATGCCTGATTCGAGCGCCCGATACCGTGTCGCGGTGGACGTCGGCGGCACTTAAATGGGGAGCGATTTTCGGAGATTGGGACAGACGGGGCCTTGAGATGCCCCGAGACGCCTGGAGGGATAATTTCTGGTATTTTCGGCGATGTAACAACGGCTTATCGGACGCCGACACCCCCTTGAACCCCGGCCTGGGCGATGATACAAGGGCCGTGAGGTTTCCTCCGGTCGCTTGCGACGCGCTTACGCTTACGGTGCGCAGGAAAGCGGCAAGCGATCCGAGGCGGGGAAACCGTTCGGTCAAAGGGTGACGATGATGAGGACCACGATGCCAACTCCGCGTTCTGCCGGGCTTCGGCCGGCTTCGCTCTGTGCCATCGTCCCCTCCATCACCGCGTGACCGAACGCTTTCCGAGGCGACGAGAACCGTTCTCGACAAGGGGCATCGCATGGCCAAGCTCAAATACCGCACCATCTCCAAGCGCACCGTGGATGCGCTCTCGGTGGAGGACCGCGACGCGGTCTTCTGGGACGACCGCATTCCGGGCTTCGGGGTGAGGGTCTATCCGTCGGGGTCGAAGGTCTACGTGGTTCAGACCCGGCACCGGGGGAAGTCGCGCCGGGTGACGCTCGGGCGCCACGGGGTGATCACCGCCGACAAGGCGCGCAAGGAAGCAGCCCTTGCAATCAACCGCATCAAGAGCGGCGAGGAGCCGGTGGAGCGGGGCTCGGTGACGGTGGCGGAGCTTGCCGCGCGGTATCTAGCGGAGCATGTCGACGTGCGCTGCAAGGAGAGCACGCAGAGGATGTACAGGAGCGTGGTGGAGCGCTTTATCGTGCCGTCCTACGGCGGCGTGGCGGTGGAGGAGGTGGAGCG
>JAJECB010000142.1 GCA_022822245.1 Gammaproteobacteria bacterium | reverse complement strand
CTCTCGATGTTCGAGATGATCCCGAACCTCTCTCTCGCATGCGTCGATGCCAGCCCGGCGATGCTGGAACAGGTCGACGGGCTGCTGCGAGCCAACGGGATCGACGAATTCGAGACCCGGTGCTCGACCGCTGAAGGTCTCGGACTCGAACCCGGTGGGTATGACTTCGTGTCCTCCTTCAACGCCGTGCATCACTTCGACTTCCCCGCGTTCCTGCGCAGATCGCGAGACGGATTGGCCGGAGGCGGAAGGCTGTTCGTCTACTCTCGGTTGCCCGAGCAGAATGCGCGCAGCATCTGGGGCCGATATTTCCCCGGCTTCCTGGAAAAGGAGACGCGACTGCTGACGCTCGGTGCCCTCCACGGCGCAATCGAGAATACCCCAGGGCTTCGGTTCGTCGATGCGACGTGTTTGAGATATCGCCGGCAGGCGACACTCGATCGCCTCATCGAGCAGGCCAGGAGCCGACATTACTCGACGTTCTCTCTCTATGAACCGGACGCCTTCGAAGACGCGCTGCGGACCTTCCGAACGGTCGTCGGACGTCGCTTTGCCGATCCGGTCGAATGGTACGACGAGAACATTCTCGTTCACGCAGTGCGTGACGACGGCTGATTTGATGTGAATCGGCGTCCGATTCGACGCCGATGGACGCGTCAAATGGCTTGTTGCCGGAAATGAATCGGTCGGCGAGCACCGCCCCGGGGCCTTCTGGTCAAGCCAAAGTGAAGTAGATATTTCCCAAATGGAGAAACACACATGAATATGCCCGAATGGTTGAAACCCGGATTCTTCGGTGCCGTCGTCGGCGCCGGCGCGCTCGCGATCTCCGGCTTCGCATGGGGTGGATGGATGACCGGCGGCACGGCCGGGAAAATGGCGTCCGAACAGGCGCGGCTCGCAGTCGTCACTGCCTTGGTGCCGATCTGCGTCGAGCAGTCCAGCCAGGACCCGCGAGTCACGGAAACGCTCGCCCGGTTGAAGGACACAAGCAGTTATCAGCGAAGAGATTTGCTCATGAAAACCGGCTGGGCCACGATGCCGGGCTCGAGCGAGCCCGATCGGGACGTCGCGCGTGCGTGCGTGAGTGCGCTGGCGGCCCAATTCTGAGCGTTTCGCCTGATGGATGTCGCTGTGGCGGCTCGAGATTGTCCGGGCTCGGGCGCGAGATCATCGCCGTTTCCGGCTCACTTTCGCTGCGGCGGACTCACATTGTTGCGACCGGGACCGGGCGGTGAAAGCCGCCCGGCGACCTCGCGTCACGTGTTCGCCGGGTCGCTGCAACGACAACTGCATCCGTCGTCGCCTGTCTCGGTGGGTGCCTGAACGTCGTACACCGGCGGCGTCGGAGCGTATGCTTGTGCCAGTCAATGGCTCACTGTTTCCGTTGCCAGCCCGAGCCGCCGCCCCCGGTCGGCACTCCCGGGGAGAGTAGCTCCATCAGCCGCTCGGTCGCCGAGGGAAGTCCCACTGTTCGCCGCAAGCGAGGACCTCCGCCGGGTCGTCAGGCTTCGTGAGACGGTCACTCGGACTCACTTCATCTGGAGGCATCAAGTGCAGCAAAACAAGCTATTTGTGGGGAACCTCGCCTTCTCGGCAACCGAGGGCGACATCGAGGCGCTCTTTTCGCCGTACGGCAGTCTCGACGAGGTCCGGCTGGTCGTGAATCGAGATACGGGCCAGTCCCGGGGATTTGCATTCGTCACATTCTCTGCGCAGAAGGACGCAGAGAGCGCCCTGGCAATGAACGGCAAGCCACTGAACGGGCGCAACATGGTCGTCAACATCACCAAGGAGAAACCTCGCGGGCGCGGAGGCAGAGGCGGCGGCGGTAGAGGCGGCGGCAGACGCTACTGATGCAATGTCTTCGGACAGGCCGATCTTGCGGCCAGGGTTGCGTTGCTGCCCCCTCCTGCGCCTTCGACAGAGCTCGTGGCGGCGAGTCCCGCGAGTCGCCTGCCCGTGCAGACTAAGGTGGTCCGCGAGGGTATCCACCGAATCAGGGAGTGCCATGAAATTGACGGGTCACCGAACGCAACAGACGGACGACAGCGACATTTCGTTCCCGCCGCTCGAGTCCTGGAATCCGCTGACCAAGGTCGCGACGATTGCGGCTCAGGTTGGCGGAAAACGCGTGCTGTGCAGAATCTCGATGGAGGTTCTCGAGAAGAGATTTCATGCGTCGGCATCGGAGCCAATGCAGTCGGTCTCGAAGAACCGGGCGCTGATTCGAGACGCGGCAAGGAAACTCATCGAAAGCAATGCGTACGAAGAGAACGGTTCCATCCTGATTCGACAAAAGGATATCTGACGTACGCGCAAGCGCGCGTGCGGCGACCCATCCCTTGCACGCAACCAACGTGCACGGCCGCACCCCGTGTCGCGGGTGTCCGAAAGGGCGGCCACCTCGTTGGATCCTCCGGCAATTGCCGGACTTGGGGCGGCGCTGACGATCGAGCGGTCGAAGTGGCCCGGTAGCGGCGTAAGCAGCCCGACAGCGCCGTTACTCAAGCTCGGACGAACACAGGCGCAGCAGGGAGGGGATCCTCCCGCCACTCGTCCGGCAGTGGGGATTGGCGAGGGTCGGGGAATTCATGTGATGCGGGCGTTGCGCA
>JAJECB010000485.1 GCA_022822245.1 Gammaproteobacteria bacterium | reverse complement strand
CATCGTGATCTCCGCCGGCCCGCGCCCGGCCGCCGCGTTGGAGACGACGGCACAGGCGGCGTACTCCATCTCGAGCTCGCGGGCGAGGACCGCCTCGGGCATCGCGGTCATGCCGACCACCGCGCAACCGTCGCGCTCCATCCGGTCGATCTCCGCCGGGGTCTCGAAGCGCGGCCCCTCCGTGACCCCGTAGACCCCTCCGTCGTGCACCGCGGCCCCGGTCGCCGCCGCCGCGCGCAGCAGCCGGTCGCGAAGCGCGGGGGTGTACGGATGGGTCATGTCGACGTGGACCACCCGCCCCTCGTCGAAGAAGGTGTTGACCCGAGACACCGTGTAGTCGATGAGCTGGTCCGGCACCACGACGGCCCCTGGCTCGAGTCCGGGCGCGATCCCCCCGACCGCGGCCACCGCGAAGATCCGCTCGACCCCCGCGTCCCGGAGCGCCCGGATGTTCGCCCGATAGTTGATCCGGTGGGGGGCGATCCCGTGGTCCGGCCCGTGCCGCGAGAGGAAAGCGACGCTCCGACCGCCGATCTCGCCAAGCACGAGCGGGGCGGACGGCTCTCCGAAGACGGTCGTCGCCCGCCGTTCGCCGGTGACGATGAGGCCCGGATACGACTCGAGGCCGGTCCCTCCGATCACCGCGTCGGCCGGCATCAGCCCGTCGCCTCCCCGAGCTCCGCGCGCGGTCAGCGAGCGAAGGGATCGAAGCGAATAGGGCTGCCTCCCATCCGCCCGCGGTCGTCCACCATCGACAGCAGGTACTCGTGGCGGCGACTCGGCGCGAAGGAGTAGAAGTCCTCCTCATCTTCCGATACCTCGCCATCCTTGATCAGGTGGTCGCGCCGCCGCCGGTAGGCCTCCCGGGTGAACACGTAGCTGTCGAGCGCGACCCGGTCCCGGAACTCGATCAACCCGCTCGCGTTCGCCCGGGTGTTCACCAGCGCCAGGACCGCCACCGGAACCGCAAGTCCGGAGGCGTCCGCGAGCGCGACGAGGCTCGTCTGCCAGGCGATCGGAACGTTGGTGACGTCGCGCACCGAGTTCGGCCCGAAGACGGGCAGGTCCAGGTAGGCGATCTCCCTGACCCCCCATACCGCGAGGGTCTGGCCGAAGTCCTCCTCGTGACGCTCGAGCCCCATGGCGGACGCGACGTCGATGAATCCGACGAGGCCGAACGTCGTGTTGACCACGAACCGCACCGAATCCTGGATCCCCTGCTCGACCTTGCCCTGCAGGAAGTCGTTGAGGATCACGTTGGGATAGGTGAGGTTGTCGATGAAGTTCGTCACCCCGGTGCGCACGGGAGACGGGGTTACCCGCACGTACGCCCGCGCGAGCGGGCCGAGCACGGCCTTGTCGAGGAAGAGGCCGAACCGATGCGACACCCGGTTGGCCCGCTCCAGCGGATCGCCCGGCTCCGGATCCTGCGCGTGCGCCGCAACCCCCGCCAGTCCCAGCGCCACGGCCAGAAAACAGGCCGCGACCCGGCCGTAGCGGGCCGGGAGGGGCGACACTCTGCGCGTCGGCATCGAATCCACCTTTCTCGACTCGGGCACGGTGCGAGTATCGTATCCCTCGGAGTTCCGAACCCGCAATGCGGAGGTGCGCACGCACCGTCCTCGCGGCCTTCCGGCGGCACGCCCGCGGGTCCCTCCCGCGGTCCGGCCCACTCTCGCGCCCCCGCCCCGAACGCCGGCCTACATGTTGTCGATGATCGCGCTCGCGAACCCGCTCGTCGGGACCTCGGTCGCACCCTCGGTCTGGCGCGCGAAGTCGTAGGTCACCACCTTCTCGGCGACGGTCTTCTCGTACGCGGCGGTGATCGTCCGCCCCACCTCGGGCCAGCCGATGTAGTCGAACATCATGACCCCGCTGAACAACAGCGAGCCGGGGTTCACCTTGTCCTGGTTCGCGTACTTGGGGGCGGTCCCGTGGGTCGCCTCGAACACCGCCACGTGGTCGGCCATGTTCGCGCCCGGGGCGATGCCGACCCCGCCGACCTCCGCCGCGACCGCGTCGGAGAGGTAGTCGCCGTTCAGGTTCGAGGTCGCGATCACGTCGAACTCGGCCGGGCGCAGCAGCATCATCTGGAACATGATGTCCGCGATGCGGTCCTTGATGACGATCTTGCCCTCGGGCTGCTTGCCGTCGTACCGGTCCCAGAGCTCGTCCTCGGTAATCGTGTGCTCGCCGAACTCGGTCCTCGCGAGCTCGTAGCCCCAGTTGCGGAACGCCCCCTCGGTGAACTTCATGATGTTCCCCTTGTGGACGAAGGTGACGCTCTTCCGATCGTGGTCGACGGCGTACTGGATCGCCTTGCGGACCAGCCGGTTGGTGCCGAAGGGGCTGATCGGCTTGACGCCGAGACCCGCCCCCTCGAAGAAGCCGGCCCCCATGTCCTCGCGCAGGAACCGGGCGAGCTTCTCGTTCTCGGCGGTCCCCGCCTCGTACTCGATCCCCGCGTACACGTCCTCGGTGTTCTCCCGGAAGATGACGACATCGACGTCCTGGGGCCGGCGAAGCGGCGACGGCACCCCCGCGTAGTACCGCACCGGACGCACGCAGGCGTAGAGGTCGAGGACCTGTCGGAGGCCCACGTTGAGCGACCGGAAGCCGCCGCCGACCGGGGTAGTGAGCGGGCCCTTGATGGAGACGATGAGGTCCTGGAGTGCGTCGCGGGTCTCCTGCGGGAAGTAGTCGCCGTCGAAGAGCCCGGCCGCCTTCTCGCCCATGTAGAGCTCCGCCCAGTGGACCTTGCGCCTGCCGCCGTAGGCGCGCTCGACGGCCGCGTCCCAGATGCGAAGGCACGCGCGGGTGATGTCGGGTCCGATGCCGTCCCCTTCCACGTAGCCGAGAATCGGCTGATCGGTCACGGCGAGACGGTCTCCGGCGATCCGGATCTTGTCGCCGGTCCCGGGGATTGTGGTGTGCTGGTAGCTCATGGCGCTCTCTTCGGAAGGCCCGTTCGGGAGGGGCGGATGGGTTGAGGTCGGGTTGAGAAACGAAGCGGCCCAATATATCGCCCGCGGCTCCCCCGGTACAGTCGTCGCGAGCGCCCGCAGCAATTCTCATTTTGGCGTCCGAGGGCCGCGACATGGGGCAGTGTGGGCGGTCTACGGGGGTTGCCTGCGGCCGATTGCCGGTGGCAGCCCCCGCCCGAGCCTCGTTCCGGG
>JAJECB010000302.1 GCA_022822245.1 Gammaproteobacteria bacterium | reverse complement strand
GCCAGACGGGGGGCCCGCCCTCGCGCCCCGGCAGCTCGCGGGGGTGCTCGTCCTCGACCCGAAGGCCCATGTTCTCGAGCATCGGGAGGGAGTCCGAGAGGTGGACCGGCCCCCCGAGGTGAAAGAGCTTGAAGCGGAAGGCGCGCGGGTCCGCCCCGGGCGGGCGGAGGAGGTCCATCGCGAGGGAGCCGCGGGGCGGCGCGCCCTCCCACGCCGGGGCAGCGGCGGCCGGCGCGCCCCCGCCTCCCTCGTCGTCCCGCCCCACGAGGGCCACGGTGAGCTCGACGTCCCGCAGGGCCACCTCCGGGCCGTAGCGGCCGCGGTAGCTCGATCCGAGCACCGGCACGTACCGGCGGCCGAGCGAGGCCCCGTCCTCCGCACCGAAGCGCTCGCGAAGCATCCGGGCGAGCCCCTCGCGCCACTTCGCCGTCGCCTTCGCGGCGCCCCCGTCCCCGGTGGTGGCCATGGCCGCCTCCTCGTCCTGGGCCGCACGCATCGTAGCAGCCGCGGGCCGCGCCCCGTGCTACCTTCCCCCTCCGCGGCAGGGCACCCCGGAGTGACGATATTCGGGAGCCTCTCCGGGCCCGGCAGAGGAGCTGGAAAGGCCTGCTCCAGAGTGAGTTTGTGTCATTTCTGCAACACCGTCATTTTTTTCTCACAGGGTGTTGCATACCGCCCAAAGTGGTGTTAGCGTGCGCGCGCTCCTTCCGAAAAGGGGCGTTGCGCAACGCCTTCTGGCCCCCGCCGCGGAGTGCGGCACGAGCCGGAGGGAATCGAAACAGGTTATTCAAAGGGAATACACCATGCACAAGAAGGCACTTACCGTCGCGATCGCGGGCGCCCTCGCAGCCCCGATGGCGGCTCAGGCGGTGGACTTCACCATCTCCGGCCACGTAAACCGGGCGCTCGTCATCGTGGATTCCGATGATGCCGACAGCTCGAGCGCCGAGGTGGTGAACAACGGCAGCTCCAGCACCCGGATCCGCTGGACCGGCTCAAGCGAGATGATGGACGGGAACTCCGTCGGCATCCAGGTCGAGTACCAGGAGACCGGAGACGGGAGCCTCGGCCTTCGCCACGCGAACATCAACTACGCGGGCCAGTTCGGCAAGATCACCATCGGCCAGGGCTCGGAAGCGGGCGACGGCTCCGCGTACAAGGGTGGTGTGGGGACGTTCGGGGTCGGCCACGGGCAGGAGAAGGGAAGCGCCTTCACGCTCGGCGACTACTTCGGCTCCCTCGACGCCGGCGGCCGTATCAACATGATTCGCTACGACACGCCGGCCATCGGCCCGGTCGGGGCAGCGGTGTCGGTGGGGAATGGCGACAGCATCTCGGCCGCCGCCACCCTCAGCACCGAGTTCAGCGGCTCCTCCTTCAACGCGATGCTCGCCACGCTTCAGGCGCCGGGCGACATGTCGACCGTCGGTGCTTCGGCCGGGGTGTCCATGGCGAATGGCCTCGGCGTCTCCGGCGCTTGGGGAATGGGCGAGTCGATGGGTGCCAATGCCACCGATCCGAGCTACTTCCAGGCATCGGTCGCCTACAGCTTCGGCGACACCACCGTCTCGGCAAGCTGGTACAGCTCCGAGGACTTCGTGAATGAGGGCTCGGACGGAACCGCGATCGGCATCGGCGTGAACCACAACCTGCCCAAGGTCGCGGCGCAGGTATACGCGGCGGTGCAGAACTACGACGCCGAAGACATGATGGCAATGGTCGACACGGACGAGACGGTGCTCGTGGTCGGAACCCGCGTCAGGTTCTAGTCCCACAACTCCAGCCTTTCAAAGGCCCTCCCTCTCCCCGGGGGAGGGCCTTTTTCTTTTCGACCCCCCGACCGGGGCTGGTCGGCACCCGGAACACCCAGCGCACGGCAGCCCGCGTCCCCGGCGAGGCCGCAGGATTGTTCCGATCAGATATATTGACGCCATGGCGATCACCTATTCGATCCACGAAGCGAAGGCACGCTTCTCCGAGGTCATCCGGCTCGTGCGCAATGGAAAGACGGTCACCGTCTCGCACCGCGGCGAGCCGGTCGCCAAGATCCGTTCCATTTCGTCGCGGGAGAACCCGACCCTGGACGAGCGGCTGCAGGACCTCGAACGCCGGGGCGCCCTGGTTCGCTCGGCCATTGCGAGGCGGGGGTTCGAGCCGGTCGCGCGCCGTCCCAGGGCGCTCCCGCGATTTCTCGCCGAGCGCGACGAGTGAGCGTCACCTGTGTCGACACCTCGGTGTTGGCGGCCATCGCCTTCGACGAACCGGGCACGACCGCCCTGGCCGGACGGCTGGACAAGTTCACCCGCCTCGTATCGTCCAACCTTCTCGAAGCCGAGCTGCGGGCGGCTCCCCGAAACGAGCCGCCCTCGTGCTTGCGGGACACTTACGGTAGCGAGAGTCGTTCGGGGCGCCGACCTCAGCCCGTCCAGACGGTCCGGACGACCAGGAACGCGACACCCCCGCCGACGGACGAGATGAGCCAGAGCACGAGCCCGATCCTTGCCCTGAGCACCGCGACTTCCGTCCTGAGTCTAGCAACCTCGGCTTTGGTGGCCAGGGTCTCCTGACGCGCGGCAAGCTCGGCGACACTCTCCTTGGTGGCGAAGCCATCCTGCCGGGCGGCGACCACATCCAATCGGGTGGCCAAGCCAGCGACATCCTCCTTGGTGGCCAAGGTCTCCTGTCGGGCGGCAAGCTCGGCGACGCTTTCCCTGGTGGCCAGGGTCTCTTGACGGGCGGCAAGGTCGGCGACGCCTTCCCTGGTGGCCAGGGTCTCTTGACGGGCGGCAAGGTCGGCGAAATCCTGCTTGGTGGCGAGTTCGCTGTTGAGCAGGCCGACCTGCTCGTCGGCGAGTGCTTCGGCTTGGGCGGCCGGCATCCCCGCCTCGGTCATGCGCTTGACGAAGCGGTGCGTATCGAAGGGAATGGGATTCGGCCGCGCCATGGGGTCATTGTAGCCCCGCCCTCAATCCGGGCAATGGGGAATTCGGCTCGATCTCCGTCAGGATCGAGGACGGATCCGACGAGGCATTCCGACCTCCGGCCGTGGGAATTCGGACGCGTGCGACGGAGGTGCGGTCCGGGCAGAGCGGCAGGCGTTCGGGGTGTCGAAACGGAACGCCGGCCCGGCGCATGGAACCATCGTCAGGGTGACGCAGGAAGGACAAGTACGGTCCCGCGCTCCGGGAAACATCGCGGGCGGAGGAGGACCTGGCGGTAAAGGAAAACGGCCCTCCCCCGGGAAGGGGAGGGCCGTCAAGGACAGGAGGCTCGGAATCCGGTCAGATCACGGGTGCCGCCTGCCCGGAAGGCTCGTTCTCCCTCGGGACGATCAGGACCCCTCGACCTCGGCCTCCGGCTCATCGAGGACCATCGCCGGCGCCTTGTCCGCGATGTCGAACTCCATACTCGCCTCGCCCATGGTGACCGTGCCCGCGAGATCCCAGCTATGCCAAGCGCGGTACGTGTGCCGCGCCTCGCCCGCGACCGCGAACTCGCAGCCCTCGGCCTGCGCCTCGCCGGATTCCGCCTTCTCGGCGCCTTCCTCTTCCATCATCGCCGCCTCGACGTTGAACGCGCCGCCTTCCACCATAAGCGGTCCAGCGCAGCCGACCGAGCCCGTGACCTCGGTCATCATGTTTCCGTCCTCGTCTTCGCCGGTCTTCGTGGTGATGAGGGACACGCTCTCGACGACCATGCCGTTGCTTCCTTCCGTGGATTGGCTGGCGATGATCTGAACGGCGACGCCCATGCCTTCCTCAGTCGGCTCGCCGAGGGTGGCGGACCAGACCCGCATCTCGGGTTTTTCCATTTCGTCCATTGCGGCGTTCGCTCCGCTGACCGCGATCAGTGGGGCGAGGGCCGCGAGTGCTATCGACGGCGTGAAGTAGACGAAGAACGGCCGGGTTGAAATTGCACCATGCAGGGGCGATTAGGGCTGGTCCGGGGGCCAACAAGCCGTGAAGAAGACGAGTTTTCAATGAGTTTCCGAAGAAGACGAACAGAAGA